>CAZNCH010000021.1:0-29274 GCA_964571555.1 uncultured Lachnospiraceae bacterium
AGCGCTCCTTTGATTGTATATAGCCGAACGCCCAGCGCGGGAGCAGGGACGGCTGCCCTGTCACGCGGTGGTAGCATTTGATCAGCGCCGGAATCCCGTCCGCGAGAAACACATAATAGGACAGACCCCGCGTCGTATCGACGTCGAATCTGACCCGATCCCCACTGCTTGTGAAGGTCAGGGCGCTTTCGGTATCAAGGAAGATCCCGTAATGCCCTGTGGTAATAAGGAAAGGAATTGCAATCCGCATATTTGACTCATACAGATATTCCGTACGATTTCTGTAATTGAAGATTCCGTCCTCGTACTGTCCGAGTCCGAGCAGCAGTTCGCCGCTCCCGATGCGAAATGTCAGGGATGCGCTGTAAGCCTGATGATCCGGCACCCTCTTTGCATTCTCGATATAGGAAACTTCGCCGTTTGCCGTCATCTTTTTACGGATCACGGGAGCGCCGGCAACCTCGCAGCGGTACACTGTTTTGACTGTAAAAATCATTTCCGTCTGGGTTATGACGTCCCGCCCCTCATACGGGAAACCGCATTCTTCCGTATCGCAAAAGAAAGCCGCCTCTCCCTCATCCGGCGTATATGTAACATGTATGATCCCGTCAGAGATCCGTTCGATTCTTTTCTTCATCCAAACTCACCCTTTCACGGCACCCGCCGTCATACCGGCGACAATATACTTCTGTCCGAGAAGATAGACAAGGAGTACGGGAAGCGAAATCAGCAGAATGTCCGCACAGACCAGATTCCAGTCCTTGAAATACATCCCGAAGAAATTGTAGACAGACAGCGTCATCGGCCATTTTTCGCTCCGCCCGAGGAAATACAGCGGAGACACGAATTCGTTCCATGTATTTAGAAAGGTTAATACCGTTGCGGTTGCAACCGCCGGTTTCAGCATTGGGAAGACGACGAAGAAAAACAGACGGAAAGCGCCGCAGCCATCGATCACCGCCGCCTCGTCCAGTTCCACCGGCACCTTTGCGACAAACCCATGAATGAGAAAGGTCATAAACGGCAGCTGCATCGCCGTATAAAGCAGGATGATACCGAATCTCGTATCATTCAGATGCAGAAACTGCAAGACCTTTGTCAGCGCGACATAGTTCACCGGAAGCGTGATGCCCAGAACCAGAAACAGATAGAGAAACTCATTGATCTTCGTCCGATTTCTGGAGAAAACATAAGCTGCAAGCGCTGCAAAAAAAACACAGAAAAACACGGCGCCGACCGAATACAGAAGACTGTTCCCGAAGGAAGTAAGCAGTTTTCCTTTTTTGATCACCTTCCCGAAATTCTCCCAGGGAATCGGCAGGGTAGGAAGTCCTAAATTCATTGCCGCCGCAGCCTTCTTATCCTTCAGGGAGTTCATCAGAATCAGGAGCAGCGGAATGAGACAAATAAGGGAAAACAACCATGCGATGAGATTGCAGAGGACTGTACTTACCGTTTTCTTCGCTTTCATTATTCCACCACCTCATTCTTCGTCATGACACGGATCATATAGACGCCGATTGCGATCATGATCAGGAACATGACCGAGGAAAGCGCGGTACCGACCGCATACTGTCCTGTGCCGAATTTCTTGAACACCGCCGTATAGAGCACTTCCGTGGTTGCTTTGCCGGGGCCTCCGTTCGTCAGTGCATAGACCATGTCGAAGACCTTGAGCCCATAAATGACATTCAGTACCGTTGTGGTCGCCAACGTCGGAAGCAGCAGCGGCAGCGTGATATAGCGGAATTTCGCCCATTCTCCGGCGCCGTCAATCGAAGCCGCTTCATAGTAATCGGTGCCGATCGAGAGAATCCCCGCGATCAATATCGTCATAATATAGCCGACGCCGCGCCAGATGTCAACCGCCATCACGGAGAAAAAAGCATATTCCGAACTCACGAGCCACTTTTTGGCAAGGAAATCCAGTCCTGCGGCACGCAGGGAAGTATTGAGCAGTCCGGATTGCGGATCCAGAATCGATTTGAAAATCATTCCGATGATCAGCGTTGATAACACCGAGGGCATGAAAACAATGCCGCGGTGCATATTAAGCAGCTTCACGGATTTGGTTAAGAGCAGCGCCAAGACGAGTCCGATTCCATTTTTCAGAATCGTGGTAATCAGGGTAAAGGACAAGGTATTCGTGATGATTCTTACATAATCCTCATTGGCGGAAAAAACCGTCTTGAAATTCGCCAAGCCTACAAAATGCAGTTCATCCGAATAGGACGACCAATCCGTGAACGAATATCCGATCCCGATGAGACCCGGCAGAAAAAACAATACAAAATAGATCACCAGAGCACCCGCCGTAAAATACCACGGATAGATTCTACGCTTCTTCATCTCAATACCCTTTCATAATACGGGGTTGCCCGAAATCCGGGCAACCCCGTGAATACTTACAAATTCATTCCAAAACAATTACTTCCAAGCGGGATCGGAAGCGGCTGTCGCCTGCTCCGCTCTCAGTTTATCGATATCTTCAAGCACTTCTTCCGGCGTCATCTCGCCAAGGAACATTGCGGACATATCAGCGCCGATATCCATCCATGCAGGATTGTAGTACTTCACGGATGCCTGGAACACGGCAACTTTCTTGGAATATCTGTCGTAGAAATCCTGAACGACTGCCGAGTATGCGCTCGGTGCGTTGCTGTAAGGAAGCTGATTGAACTTGCCGACATTCTCCGTCAAATAAGCAAGGCTTGCATCGGAAGCCATGAACGCAAGGTATTTCTTGGCTGCGTCGATGTTCGCGGAACCGGAGTAGACGAATCTGGACGGTCCGCAGTAGTTAACGTTCAACGCCTGGTTGTCACAGAGCGGATTCACGAAGTAGCCGATGTTGTCCACCGGAAACGCGGAATCTGCCGCGTTGACTTCCGCACCGAGTCCCTGATTGTAAAGAACCATCGCATATTCGCCGCTTGCAATTGCCGCAGGCGCATCCGCATACTGGTTGGACATGTAATTATCGCCCATGTAGCCCTTGTCCGCCATCTCTTTCAGCTGTTCGAACATGGCAATTAACTGCTCGTTTCCTGCGAAAGTTGCGGTGTTGTCATTCAAAGCATCCGGATAGGACGGATCTGCCTGTGTGGCTGAAATCGCCGCCTCTGTCCAGCATACGTGGTGCCAGCCGTCGGAAACGGATTCGTAAACGGGCGTAATGCCTGCTGCCATGATCTGATCGCAGACATCGCAGAATTCCGCATAGTTGGTAGGAATACTAAGCCCCAGTTCCTGAAAGAGTGAGATGTTATATCCTACCGCCCAGCATGCCGAAACGTCCTGCATCGGCTGACCGTAGAGCTTGCCGTTGACTGAAAGTTCCGCCGCAGCCGCAGGATCTACATTGCCTGCCCAGCTCTCGCCGGAAAGGTCAACGGCATTCTTCTCGACATCAAACTGCGTCACGATACTGAACTGCGAACTCTGACCGCCGAAAAGATCCGTACACTCGCCGGAATTGATCTTGGTCATCAGGAGACTCTCATACTGATCCGAAGGAACGATCTGGTAGTCCACCTTGATTCCCGTTTCTTCCGTGAACTTCTCTCCCAGTTCCATTTCGGCGTCCTGTACCCAGTCCTGGCTTGCCATAAAGGTGATCGTTACATCTCCGTCGGTAGCTGCTTCTTCCGCCGCAGGCACTTCCTCTGCCGCGGGTGTTTCTTCGGTGACTGCGGGCGCTGCCGCAGGTGTATCCGTTGTTGCTGCCGCCCCACTGCAGCCGGCAAGCATAGCGCATACCAGTGTCAGCGATAATAGGGAAGCTACGATTTTCTTTTTCATTTTACCCTCTCTCCTTGTCTGAACCATCAGTTACATTTCACAATCGATTGTTTGTAACATTATCATATTGGATCGGGAGAGGAAAACAAATGGAAATAAATGGACTGTGGCATGTATTTTTTTAACCTGATACAGGGACGGAGGAATGATTTCTAACCGCTCTGTTGACAATCCGCCGTTTCTATGACTATCATGAATCATCCCACGCATCGGAAGGAAGCAGCGCAAGTATGTTCGGAAAGAAAAAGCGAAGTGTGCAGACAACGCTCCAATTGGCGTTTTTCCTGCTCATCGGCATCACGTTCTCTGCATACATGATCTATTTCATCATTTCTGAGTCTGCACGCATCAAAACCCGTGCATTCAACAGCGTGTGTCAGGATACCGAAACCTGCGCCGAATTCATGGACGAAGAAATACGGAACGTCAATACGGTCATGCAAAACGTCGCCTACTCCAATCTGGTCAAAGAACACTTTCTGAATTATCTGAACAGACCCGCTTCGGGCGGCGACGGGAACTATTCCGGCATGCAAAACAACAAGATATTATCCGATCTGCTGACAGCGATCATCGGTCCAAACAGACCGGTGGATCAGATCTATCTTTACTCACTGGATGCAGGTTACATCGGCGTGGGGCTGGACAACAGCAACGCAGCCGATTCCGTACAGGAGAAAGACTGGTATCCGGCTCTGATTGGCAGTGAAAGCAACCATATCGTCTTCTGTGATCAGGACGCGCGCCTGAAAAAATATTTTACCTACGAAGAAGGCTCCCGCTTTCTGACCGTCTGCTCCGTTTACCAGTCCACCTTCTATAAGCCGCAGGGCGTGATCGAAGTCAAGCACTCGATTTCTTCCCTGACCAATAAGTTAAAGAAAATCAACACCGCCACCTATAACGAGAAAATCAACATCTTCGATCAGGCGGGAAACACCATCTATCTGTCTTCCGATCCTGCGGTGGGAGCGTCTTATTACAAGGCGGTATCAGATGCGAACCTTCCTGCAAACGATCTCCTGTACCAAATCGAATACGACAAGGACACCCACCTTTTCGCAAAGACCTCTTCGTATTCGGGCTTCACGACAATAATCGCGATCCACAACCGGGATCTTTACAAGCCCATTTACGATTATGTCGGGATGAACCTTCTGATTTTCTTAGGCTTTGTCGTGGTAATTCTGATTCTATCCTATGTAGTGTCCAGAATCATAACCACACCCGTTATGAAAATGTACGGTAAAATCGCATCCCTGTATACGGAAGAAGAAACGATTCTCTCGGATTCGCTGGAGAAAATCGATACCAATATCATCGAACTGGATACGCTCTATTCCGCGGTCGTCGACATGCATGACCGCGCGCAGACTTCCATGAAACGGGAACTCGTGCTCAACCACCAGAGGCTGCAATCCCAGATTCTGGCGTTGCAGTCGCAGATGAACCCGCATTTTCTCTACAATTCGCTGGCGACGATTCAGGCGATGGCGGATGAGGGGATGCGCGAGGAAGTCATCACGATGTGCCAGACGATCTCGCGGATCCTGCGCTATATTTCTTCCGACAGAGAACCTTTGGTGTCGATTCGCGAGGATGTGGCGCATGCCGAAGACTATCTGAAATCTATGAAAATGCGCTACGGCGACGATTTGTGTTACAACATTGCGCTGCCGGAGGAAATGATGGAACTGAAGATCCCGAAACTCTGCCTGCAGCTCATTGTTGAAAATTCGATCAAGTTCGCAACCAAAACCGTTCATGCGCCATGGCGGATTGAGGTTTCCGGCATTCTGACCGGCATCTACTGGGAGATCACCGTACGCGACAACGGCGCAGGCTTCACGGAAGACAATCTGTGTGAACTCAACAATAAAATTGCCTATATCAACAAGAACGAACTCCTGCCGAGTCTGGAAATCAACGGCATGGGGCTCATGAATATTTATATCCGGTTCAAAACGCTCTATCACGGAAAGCACATTTTCCGGATCAGCAACGCCGCAACCGGCGGCGCGCTGGTGACCATCGGCGGCGAACTGGAACTCAGTCAGGAAGCGGACGCAGCGTCCGCGGAAAGCGTGTAATCATGGAAGACAACAGATATCGAGTGATCGTCGTTGAGGACGAGAATCTGATCGCGAAGAACATCGCGAAACACATTGAAGCGGAGAATCCGAATTTCAAGGTGACGGGAATCTACTCCAACGGAGAAGATGCGCTCGCTGCGATTCTCTTACAGCCGCCCGCGGTGGTCTTTACGGATATTTCCATGCCCGTTATGACAGGGCTTGCTCTGGCGGAGAAGATCCACGCGCGGATGAACCATGTGAAATGCGTGATCATCACAGGCTACGCGGACTTCGAATATGCGCGCGAAGCGATGCGCTACGGCGTCGAGGACTATCTTCTGAAACCGTTGAACAACGAGGAGCTCCGCAAGGTTTTAAAACATCTGGAACTGTCTTTAGTACGGATTGCAAAAGAGACCCGCGCCGCGGCGGCGGAAGCGAACTATTCCCCCGAAGAGATCGTGACGCTCGTCAAGGAATACATTCAAAAGAATTACGCAAACGACCTCGATCTGAATACGATCGCACAGAATCTGGGCTTCTCTTCCTCTTACCTCACGAAGGTCTTCCACAAAATCGAGGATACGACGCCATCGAAATACATCAGAAATTACAGGATGGGAATTGCGAAACAACTGCTGAACGATAAGGAATTGAACATCTCTCAGATTGCTTCCAGCGTCGGCTACCACGATCCCTTCCATTTCAGCAAATCATTTAAGCAAACATTTGGACTCAGCCCTACGGAATACAAAGAAAATCTGTTATAATGGAAGTATCGGGAGGTGGTTTCAATGAAAGAGATGATTGCATATATTCAGAACTTCAACACCACATCCATTCTGATCCGACTGGTACTCGCCGTACTCTTCGGCGGTATCATCGGAATCGAACGGGAACAGAAACGTCAGAACGCCGGCTTCCGTACCTTTACGCTGGTCTGTCTCGGCGCGGCGCTGGCAACCATCACGGGTCTCTATCTCTTCCATACAACCGAATCGACAGACACTGCCAGGATCGCGGCGGGTGTGGTCAGCGGAATCGGTTTCCTGGGGGTCGGTACGATCATCATTACCCCGAAGAATCAGGTCAAGGGACTCACCACGGCAGCCGGCATCTGGGTCACGGGCTGCCTTGGCATTGCGCTCGGCGCGGGCATGGTGCTCATCTCTGTCTTCGCCTTCTTCTTAGTGATGCTGACCATGAACGTCTTACAGCATTTAAGCACCTATATCGCTTCTTATAACCGCATCCTCACTTTCTATGCGGAAGTGGTGCGGGAAGAAGATGTCGACCGTCTGATGAATTACCTGCATGAGAAGAATTATAAACTCCTCACATTGGAGAAACGCAAGGACAAGGTTTCAAAGGGGCATTTCTCCGTACTCATGGAAATCGATCTGCAAAAACGTATCATCCATACGGACGTCATTCATGAAATCGGCAAACTGGAAGGGCTTGTCTATATCGAAGAGGCTTAAGCGAAGAATTCTTTGATTTTAGCCGCCATATATGCAAGTTTTTCTTCGGTCATACCCGGATAGACTCCGATCCAGAACGAATTGTTCATAACGGTATCTGTGTTATGTAAACTACCGATCACACGGTAGCCTTCTTTTCTCTCTCTCATTTCATCAAAACAGGGATGCTTGATCAGATTACCCGAGAAAAGCATTCTGGTCTGAATGCCCGCATTCTCCAAATGGCGTACCAACGCGTTTCTGTCCACTCCCGCCCGACAGGTCATCATGAAACCGAACCAGCTCGGAATCGCATGCTCACAGGGCTTTGGTAACAGCAAGTATTCCGCTGCCGTTTCCAGCGCCCGATGCAGATATTCGAAATTCTCACGGCGTTTCTGCACGAAGTGCGGAAATTTCTTCAACTGTGCGACGCCGATCGCCGCCTGCAGATCGGTCGCCTTTAAATTGTAACCGAAATGAGAATAAACATATTTATGATCGTAGCCAAGCGGCAGTTGCCCGTACTGCCTGTCAAAGCGGTGCCCGCAGAAATTGTCCACACCGGAAGGGCAACTGCAATCACGTCCCCAATCACGCATGGAACGGATGATTCTATGCAATAGCGGATTGCCCGTGTAGACTGCGCCGCCCTCTCCCATGGTCATATGGTGCGGCGGATAGAAACTCGAAGTGCCGATGTCTCCGATCGTTCCGGTGAATCTCTCTTCTCCGTTCAGAATGTATTTCGAACCCAGGGCGTCGCAGTTATCTTCGATCAGCCACAGCCGATGGCGATCACAGAAGTCCTTCACCGCCTGTAAATCGAACGGATTCCCGAGCGTATGCGCCAGCATGACCGCTTTCGTCCGATCGGACAGTGCTTTCTCCAATTCATTGACGTCCACGTTATACTGTCCGAGCGTCACATCGACAAAGACCGGCACCGCACCGTACTGAATGATCGGCGTCACCGTCGTCGGGAAACCCGCCGCAACCGTGATGACCTCATCCCCGCGCCGGATCGCTCTCTCCTGCAGGAGCGGTGAAGTCAGGGACATCAATGCCACAAGATTCGCGCTGGATCCCGAATTGACCAGGGAGACAAACGGAACGCCTAAATATTCTCCGAGCTTCTGCTCGAATTCCGCGGTATAGCGGCCGGAAGTCAGCCAGAATTCCAGAGAAGCATCCACCAGATTGACCATTTCCTCATGATCATAGACTCTGGATGCATAAGGGATCTTATCGCCCGCAGCAAAGGGCTTTGATTGATCATGAAAGGCGTCGCAGTATGCCGCGACCATATTCAGTATCTCCTGTCTTGCTTCCTGTTCGTTCTGATTCTCAAACATCACATTCTCCTGTATCTTTTATTTCTCCTGCGCCGCCAGATAATCTTCCGTCTGCGCACGCATACAATCCGTCAGTACTTCCGCCGTCCGCTTGGCGCTACTTCCATCCTCCTGCAAACGCAGTCTCCGCTTTTCGAAGTCCACGACGCGAAGCAGCGTTTCATCGATCGTCCAGCACGGACTCCAGAGGAAGGTCTGCTTTAATTTCGTGCAGTCCAGTTTCAGAAAGCCCGCCTCATGCGGTCCGTGATCGGACAAAATATGATAGCCTGCCCCCTCGCCCCAGTAATGGCAGAAACGATCGACCAGAATTCCCGTTGTCACGTTATTGCCCTCGTCGGGACCGACATTGTAGCAATCCGCGTATTCCAAACGTTCGAACTGACGCATTGCCACCATGAGATAGACAAACAGCGGCTCCAGCACATGCTGGTAGGGTCGCGTGGAATTCGGGTTGCGGATCGTGACCGCTTCCCCCGCAAAGACCGCACGGATGCAGTCCGGCAGGATCCTGTCTTTGGCGAAATCTCCGCCGCCCAAGACATTACCCGCGCGACAGGTTGACACCGCAACGCCCTGCTCCTTCAAAAAAGACTGCACATAACTGTGTGTTACCAGTTCCGAACAGGATTTGGAATTCGAATACGGATCATATCCGTCCAGCACATCGGTTTCCACATAACCGCGTTCCCACTCGTTGTTTCGGTAAACCTTATCCGTCGTCACATTTACAACAGATCGCACGGACGGGGTCTTGCGCACGCATTCCAACAGATTGACCGTGCCTGAAACATTCGTCTCGTAAGTCAGAATCGGGTTTACATAAGATTCCCTTACCAACGGCTGTGCCGCCATGTGAATGACGATCTCCGGCTGTACCTGCGCAAACACCTGCATGAGGTGCTCGAAATCCCTGATATCTCCCTCTACGGAACGCATGCCGGACGCCATTTCCGTCAATGCAAACAGACTCGGCTCCGTCGGCGGGCGCAGCGCATATCCCGTGACGTTAGCACCCAGTTCCTTTAGAATCAGGGTCAGCCACGTACCCTTAAAACCGGTATGTCCCGTAACCAAAACCCTTTTGTCCCGATAGAAATCAGAGTAAAGATTTTGCTTCATCTGCCCTCTCCTCCAACAATTCACGGATCAGCACGCGCTCATCCATCGGATGCTTCACGCCGCAGATCTCCTGATAATCTTCATGTCCTTTTCCCGCCAATACGATCACGTCGCCGTCCTCGGCTTCAAAAATCGCGTGTCCGATCGCTTCCTTTCGATCGATGATCTCAATGTATTTTCCGTCCGTACGCTCGATCCCGACCTTGATATCGTCAATGATGGCCTGCGGATCTTCAAACCGCGGATTGTCGGAAGTAATGATCGTGAAATCGGCATAGCGTCCGCTGACTTCTCCCATTTCATACCTGCGATCCTTCGCACGGTTTCCGCCGCAGCCGAAGAGACAGACCAGACGTTTCGGCTCATATTCCCGCAGCGTCGTCAAAAGAGAGCGAAGCGACATCCCGTTGTGCGCATAATCGATCATCAGCGTAAAGCGCCTGGAGATCCGGATCATCTCAATTCTGCCCTTTACATGCGCCTGTAAGAGCGCGGAGCAAATCACTTCTTCCGCAATGTTGAAGTGTCTGCAAACGGCAATCGCACAGAGCGCGTTGTAGACGCTGAACCTGCCGGGCGTCGGAATATTGACGGCAAGCGAGAGTAGCCCCTGCGTGTGAAACGCAACCCCGAGCACACCGGGAGAACTGACCAGTTGAATCTGCACCGCACGCAGATCCGCCTGTTCTGAGAGCCCGTAAGTCTCCACTTCGCAGGTATGCCCCGCAAGAACGGAATGCAGATGCGCGTCATCGGCATTCAGGATTCCGACCCTGCACTGGCGAAACAGCAGACTCTTGCATTTCAGATAGTGCTCGAAACTCTCATGTTCGTTCGGTCCGATATGATCCGGTTCAATATTGGTGAAAATGCCCAGATCAAATTCAATGGCTTCCGTCCTGTGCATCATCAGCCCCTGGGAAGAGACCTCCATCACCACGATCTGCAGACCGGCGTCTGCCATTCTGCGGAAATACTCCTGAATCTGATAGGATTCCGGCGTCGTATTCTTCGCAGGAATATGCGTCTCCCCGATGATTGCTTCGATCGTTCCGATGAGTCCCACACGGTAACCCGCATGTTCCAGAATCGACTTGATGAGATAGGTCGTCGTGGTCTTCCCCTTGGTTCCGGTAATTCCGATGATTTTCAGTTCCTTTGCAGGCTGCCCGAAATAGGCGGCGGAGAGATGGGCAAGCGCATATCTTGTGGACGCCGTCCGAATGACCGTGATTCCCTTTGGCACGGCAACCTCTCTTTCAACAATGACGGCGGCAGCGCCATGATTTGCAGCATCTAAGACAGCCGAGTGTCCGTCGAAATTCGCGCCCGCAATGCAGACGAACACGCTGTTTCCTTCCACCTTCCGATGATCCGTCACAAGCGTTGAAACTTCGCATTCCACGCTGCCCTGCACCAGAGTATAATCAATCCCCGCAAGAAGTTCTAATAATTTCATAAACTAGCCTTTCATAATTATTTTATGATTTAGACACAATCTGAACACATTTATTTCGTATGATCTCCTTGGATAGATGAAACACTCACTATCTCCCCCCTCATAAGAGAATATCAAGCCGGTGCCGCAAGGTATCCGGCTTGAGCTCTGTTTCAGGCTCTTTACGGCGCAAGATCCACCACTCTCAACTGAATCTGCCTGCGTCCCATATATTCGTTGATTTCCGGCGTATAGGCAAGCGCAATGCTTTGCCCGGGCGCATATTTCGTCTCAAATTCATCTCCGTCCGTAAAAATCACGGCGGCATAATCCGTGTTCTGAAAGAAAATCTTTACGAAATTTCGATGTTTCCCAAGCACCCTGATCTCGCGGATCAGCAGATTCTTCTCCGCAAACACCGGACGCGGATTCCCCTGTCCGTGAGGTCCCAGAAGGTCCAGTTCCTCCACCAGTTCCATGTTCCAATAGGCGGTCGGCACCGCAATATCGATCAATAGTTTCTCCGTCAGCACCTCTTCACTCAGATTCGCTTCCCGATTCAATTGCTCTCGAAGAAGGTCAATGTTTTCTTTCGCAACGGAGAAGCCCGCCGCCATCTTATGACCGCCGAATTTCAGAAGCAGTCTCCGGCAGGAAGTCAGCGCTTCCACCATGGAATAACCCTCGATGGAGCGCGCGGAACCCTTGGCATGTTCCTCTCCATCCGTCACGATCAGCGTCGGCTTGTAGAAACGCTCTCTGACCCTGCCCGCAACGATGCCCGCCAGACTCTCGTGACAGTCCGGCAAATAAACCAGCAAGACGTTATCAGAATCCAAAACAGGGTTGTTGGCGTCTCCTTCCGTTACCACGCGGATCGCCGTCTTCGTATATTCCTCTGTCCGGGCTTTCCTGGTCTCGTTCAGCGCTTTCAGTTCGCCTGCGATCGTTGCGGCTTCCCGCGAATCCTCAGACAGGAACAGCTGCAGCGCGCGCGCAGGGCTCTCCAACCGCCCCGTCGCATTCACGCAGGGACCGATCACAAAACCCAGTTGACACGGCGTTAAGACGCCCTGATCGCAGCCCGTGGCCTCCATCAGTGTGCGGAAGCCCAGATTCGTTGTCTGCGACAGGTTCTTCAGCCCGTACTTCATCAGGATCCGGTTCTCATTTAAGAGCGGCATCACATCGCATTCCGTCGCAAAAGCGGCGAAGCCCAGCAGTTCTTCCGGCATTTCACTCTGCTTCTCATGATAGATCTGCCGAATCAGCTGATAAGCGACAAAAGCGCCGCAGATCTCTTTCCACGGATAAGAGCAGCCCGGCTGTTTCGGATCCACAACGGCGTCCGCCGGAGGAAGGATCGCGGGCGCTTCATGATGATCCGTTACCACTACGGTCAAGCCCTGCTCCTTCGCATACAGGATCTCATCATAAGCGGAAATCCCGTTATCACAGGTCAGTATGAGGGCAACGTTGTCCGCAACGGCACGATCGATCATCTTACGGTTGATCCCGTAACCGTCTTTCACACGATCCGGCAACTGCCAGCTGACCTCGCCGCCTAGTTCGGTCAGACCGCGGTAGAGGATAAAGGTCGAACAGATCCCGTCCACATCGTAGTCGCCGATGACGCGGATGTGCCGCTTCTCATCCAATGCCCGAATCAGAAGTCCCGCCGCAAGCGGCAGATGAAGCATGCGCGACGGATCATGGAAGTCCGCTACGGTTCCGTTGAGAAAGGCGTCAATGTCCGACTCCTCGATGATATCGCGGTTCCGTATGATTCGCGCCAGAATCTGACTGATCCGGTATTTCTCCGCAATCGCCGCGAAATCCGCTTTCTTGGCTGCCACCATCCATTTTTTCACTCTGCGTCCGTTCGCCTGATCGATTCCCACTCGCAATTCACTCCATCCGTCTCTATAGCAATACAGGCTGTCCAAATGACAGCCTATATCATAGTTTTATTCCCTGCATCCGAAAGGATACTTTGATTCTCTTATTTCTCCGCCCTCTTAACCAGTTTCGTTTTCAGGGTGAACCAGAGCGCACTGGCAATGCAGACGGAGGAGTAAGCGCCGCAAATAATGCCGATCATCAGCGGAAGCGCGAATTCCTTAATGGAACTCACCCCGTTGACATACAGACAGGCAACCATGATGAAGGTGGTCAGAGAGGTGAAAATACTCCTCGACAGCGTCTGGTTCACGCACTTGTTCACCACTTCCTCGAGGTTGTCATTCTTCCGAACGCCCTTGAGCGACTCACGGATTCTGTCGAAAATAACGATCGTCGCATTGATGGAATAACCGACCAGCGTCAGCATACATGCAATAAAGGTGGAACCCACGGACACTCTTGCGATCGCATAGAAGGCAAGCACCACCAATACGTCCTGCAGCAGACAGATGACGGAACTGGCGCCGAAACGCAGGTCCTTGAATCGGAACCAGATATAGATCAGCATTAAAATAATCGCAACCGCAATTGAAATCCATGCGGACTTCTTCATCTCTTTTCCGATGGTCGCGGAAATGGTCTCCGCCTGAATCTGTTCTTCGGCAACGTCGAAGTTCTCTTCCATCACCGTGTTGAACGCTTCTCTCTCCGCAACGGAGAGGGTACGGGTCTTGAAAATCACCTCATTGGTGCCCTGCACCTTGGTGGACTGCACATTGGCGTCGCCGGTGATATTTTCGATCAGCGGAACTACCTTGGTATCGATGTCGGCAAGGCTCATGTCTTCATTAAAAGTAACGTTGGTCGAAGTACCGCCCAAAAACTCCAGAGAGAAGTTCAGCGCATTCGCCCCTTTCGCGCTGTGCACACCCATGCCGATGAAACCGGCAATGATACAGATCAGAGAAATGAGAACAAAGATCTTTCTCTTGCCGAGGAAGTTCAGTTCCTTTCTTTCTTTGGACTTGCCGTACCATTTCTCGTTCTGAATGCCGAGCGCATGGAAAGCATTCATGATGGCTTTCGTAATAAACAGCGCGGTAATCATGGACAGCACAATACCCAGAATCAGGGTCTGCGCGAAGCCCTTGATGGAACCCGAACCGAAGATCAGCAGCACCACGCCCGCAATGAGCGTCGTCACATTACCGTCAATGATCGCGGACAACGCTTTCTGATAACCGATCTGAATGGCGCTCTTAACCGTCTTGCCGGCTGCAATCTCTTCGCGGATACGCGAGAAAGTAATCACGTTCGCATCCACCGCCATACCGATGGACAAAATGATACCTGCCATGCCGGGCAGCGTCAGCGTAATATCGAACAGATCCAGACAGACAACCATGAGCGCCGTATAGAGAATCAGCGCAAGGGATGCCGCAACGCCCGGAATATAATAAATCGCGATCATAAACACAATCACAATGGCAAGACCGATCGCCCCGGCGATGATACTCTTCTCGATCGCTTCGGAACCGAGCTGCGCGCCGACCACATTACTTCTTAACTCTTCGAGTTCAACTTTCAGACCGCCGATACGGATCGTCGACGCAAGGTTCTCCGCTTCCTCGAAATCCTGCATGCCGTTGATCACAGCCATTCCGTCCGGAATTGCCGTCTGCACGCTCGGGCAGCTGACACATTCGCCGTCATAGTAAATCATGATCGTGTCATGATTCACTGCCGCTTTCTTGGTCGCCTCCGCGAATTTCGTCTTGCCCGAATCGTTCATCGTCAGTTGAACCACATATTCCACATTGCCCATGTCGTCCTTCTGACCGCCCGCTTCCGCAGTCTTAATGTCGCTGCCGGAGCAGACGATGGAGCCGTCCGCATCCAGTTCTTCGATGGTCTTGTTCAGTGTATAATCCGGCTTGCCGTTTTCCTTGACGCCGGAATACTGATAGTTGTCGTTTCCTTCACTGTCATACTGACTGATGAAGTAGAGGGAGCCCGGCTTGCCGAGTTCTTCCAGAATCGCGTTGGCGTCAGTCACGCCGGGAATCTCGATATTGATGCGGTCGTCCCCTTCCTTGTAAACCTGGGACTCCGTGCTGTAATGCTCGACACGCTTCTTCAGTTTCTCGATGGTATCGCTCATATCGGTCGCGGAAGGCGCTTTCTCTCCGACAGCCTGATAAGTGATGCTGACGCCGCCCGCGAGATCAAGACCGAGCTTAATATCGGATGCGGCTCCCGTTTTCTCTGTTCCGACACCGAAGATCGTCATGTAGCCGAATCCCGCGATCAGAAGCACCAGTACGATCAGTGTAATGATCGCATTTCTCTTTTTCATTGTGTTTCTCCTTTTTAATCAATCTCTATCTTCATACAGTAACGGTACTGTGAAAATCATAATTGCCGCCGCTCTTACTGCGACAGGAAGTAAACAAGCGCAATGAGCGCAATGACACCCAGAACGGCAAGCGCAACGCGCAGTGCCGAAACGGGCGAGTTGCCGCCGACCTTTCCGCTCTGTCCGTTCACCATGAACTGATAAACCTTCCCTTTATAAGTGAAGCTCGAAATATAGATCGGAAGCATCAGATACTTATAAGTAATATTCGAATACACCGTATTCATCACCAAATCCTTGACGTCATCCGCATTGTGTTCGTTTCTGATCTTCGATTCGATCAGCGATTTCAGGCGGGACACGATAAACTGCTTCGCCTTCTCCCATGCGTCCTTCAAACCGAGGGAATAACGCTCCGCGGCATAGCCTGCGATATACTCCGGCTGGTATGCCCGATTATCTTCCGTATTGAAAGGTTCAATCGCATGCAGGATCGAACTGTCATGGTTCGTGGAACCGCTGACCAGCATATCGTCAATGAAGTGGGAATAAGTGCCGGCGGTACGATACCAGTCGGTCACCGTCTTCTCTTCGTCCCCGTTGCGCACCTTTCTGTCAATTCCGTATTGCGCGGTATATTTTGTCTCCGTATCGGCGTCAAACGTCCAATAGGGAAGATAGATTCCCTGGAAATGATCCGCCTTCGCATTCTCCTTGGCTTCCTTCGGACAGAACCATTTGCGTTTGATCCAGGCGGTAAAACGTTCTCCGGCTTCCGCTACCGTGATTTTGAACGGAACGACCCCGTTGGGCGCCAGCGTGGAAACATCGCTTGCTTCCATCACCTGGTTCGATCCGCAGTAAGGGCATTCATTGGCAACCTCGAGCGCATCATAGACGGTCGTTGCGCCGCAGTTCTTACAGGTCACCGTTTTCTGGGACACGCCCCAGTCGCAGTTCCCCGTCAACTCCGCCGAAGCGAAATCGAGTTCCTGCGCCTTCTCCTGCTCTGCGTCCGCGGAATCGATCTCCTCCGTATAATCACAGAACGGACAATGCAGTCCGCCCGTTGCCGGATCGAAGTCCATCGTGCCGCCGCAGGCAGGGCACTTTCGATCGGTTTCTTTTAATGTCTTCGCTTGTTCCGTGTTCTGATCATTTTCGAAATTCCTGAATTCGTCCATAGATACCCTCCCATAATGATTGACGTGAAATACCATACTAAGTGATAATACCACATTTCCTGATTTCCGTAAATAAAAAAGAGACGAAAACGCCCCTTTTTCATCCGCTCCTTTCCGCGTCGGATCACGGTTCCCGACACCGATTCAAAACCGGTCGCATCGTTGTGACTCTGCACCGCCTGTGCGGCTGCGGCAATGAACAGGAGAACTCCGCCAAACGCCGCTATGATTCCAAACATCACCATCGCTCACTCCTTTCCTGACCCAAACGTTTCTTCCATTTCAGCATAGCGAAAGAACAACGAAAAAACCTCGTTCCAACGGGTGATTTTATGAAAAAACCTCACCCATTCGGGTGAGGCGTCATCCAATCTTCTCTGTTTCCTTCGGTCAATCCTGATCCTGCTGCAAGAGCATACTGATCAGTTCCGCCCTGCTGCCAACGGCATATTTTGAATAGATGCTGTGAAGATGGGTCTTCACCGTATTTTCACTGATATGCAGCGCTTCGGAAATTTCTCTGTTGGCTCTGCCGGAAAGCGCCAAGCAGAAGCGTGTCCACACAAAGATAGGAAACGCTGTCTCTGCCGAGCAGCATGAAGCAGAGGAAAGCAGCCATGCCGCCGCAATTCCGACCAGCAGACAGAGAAGGGAGGGGGGAAAGAAAAAGGCCAGCGTACCGAGGAGCCCTGCGAGCGTCCAAACGGCCCCTAACCGGGCTGCTGCTCTTCCCTTTCTTTCTCCGCTTCTTCTTCTGTAGACTCATCCGCCGGCTCCGGCAGGGTCAGTTTCACTTTATCGATCCGGTTCTTTTCCATTTCCATGACCTGAAGCATCGTACCATCCGCAAGTTCCGCGAATTCTCCGGTCTCCGGAATACGATCCAGTTGCTCGATGATGAGGCCGCCGATCGAATCATAATCCTCAGACGCAAACGCCGTTCCCAGCGCATCGTTGATATCGTCCAGTTTCAGAGAACCCTCCACCAGATACTCAAGCTCTCCGATCTCCTGAATCCGTTCTTCCTCTTCTTCATCGAATTCATCCCGAATCTCGCCGACGATTTCCTCCAGAAGATCCTCCAGCGTAATCAGACCGACCGTATCGGCGTATTCATCCAGGACTAACATCATGCTGTAGGAATTCTGCCGCATCTCAAGAAGCAGATCCGATGTTTTCTTGTGTTCAAATGTAAAGTTGGCTTCCCGCATGATATTACGGATGTGAAAATCATCCTCCTTCTCAAGGAAGAGCATGTCCTTCATGTTGATCATGCCGATAATATTGTCCGTGGAATCTTCGAACACGGGAATTCTGGTGAATTTCACCTGTTCGAACACGTCCTTTAATTCCTCATAGGTCGTATTCACATTCACGCAGGTCATGTCCACACGCGGAATCATGACGTCTTTCGCCAGAGAATCGCCGAAATCTACCACATTATAGATCATTTTCCGTTCTTCGGATTCCAGCACCCCATCCTCATGGGAGACTTCCACAATCGTGCGGAACTCATATTCCGACATGGAAGAACGCGCCGCCGTCGGGTCTACCCGAAGCAATTTCAAAATGGCATTTGCCAGCGTATCCACGATCCAGATAATCGGCGTTAATATCTTGGAAATGCCATAGATCACACCGCCGTTGTTCAACGCCACCTTTTCGCTGTTGATATGCGCCATGGTCTTGGGTGTGATTTCGCCGAAAATTAAGATCAGCAAGGTCAGAACGCCGGTCGCTGCGGCAACATAAGCATTTCCGAACCAGCGAATCGCAAGCGTCGTCGCAATCGCGGACGCGGAAATATTGACGACATTGTTTGCGATCAGAATCGTACTGAGCATCTTGGAAGGTTTCTCCAGAAGCTTCAATACCGTTTTCGCACGTTTGCTGCCGTCCTCCGCAAGGGATTCCAGCCTGATCCGGTTCACCGTGGTCAGCGCCGTTTCCGAAGCCGAGAAATAGCCTGATAATATTAACAGAATAACTAAACTGATACTTTGTATGACACCGTCGGTATCCAAAAAAATATCCTCCCGAATGATCGCACGGAAGCTTCCGTGTATCTGCAATTCTATAGATTTGCACTATACCTTATACATCATCTGCCCGCAAACTGTCAAGACTTCCCATTACACCGTGACGCGTTTGCTGCCGCCGCCTTTCCTGCCGCGCCTTATACGAAAGACGACTCCCAGACGTCCACGCCGCTGTCCTGGAAAATCGCGGTCAGACGCTTCTTTAACATTTCCTTCGTCACGTTTTTCTTGAGAATGACCATGACGAAGCCGCCGCCGCCTGCGCCCGCAATGAATTTCGCATCGATGAGATCCTCACAGGCAACGAAAATCTGGTCGATGCAGTTATTCGTCGAGCCCGCGTCAAGTTGTTTCGAAAGTTCCCAGTGATCATTCAGAAGCATTGCAAAACTGTCGATATCGCCGCTCTCCAGGTAGAACTGCATCTTTCTGGCGATGATTTTCATTTCTCTCAAAGCGCTGACGGACTCCGGTCTCGCCCCGATATAATTCCCGATCACATCGCGGAGCAGATTTCTTGCCAGTCTTCTCTGTCCGGTATATACAAGGGCAAAGCGGTCCTGCAATTCCCGCATGGCTTCCTCCGGCACACGGATCGGCGTCACTTCGATTTCCTGCGTGATGCCCGCTTCCGTCACGATCATCTTGATCCCGTTCGTCAAACCGCCGACCTGATCCTGCCAGCCGCCGCCGGTACTCATCAATTGCTCCATGCTGAGCACGACCGTATAGATTTCTTCCTCCGTTTTCCGCAGACCGAAGAAACGGAACAGTCCCTTGACACAGGCGCCTGCCAGAATGGAACTGGTGCCGAGCCCCGAGCCTTTCGGAATTCCGACGACCTGCGTGGAGAGGTAGATCCCGCCGCCGATTCTTGTCAGAATCTCTTCCAGCGAAACTTTGTCGGAATCCAGGGGGATCACGCCGCAGGCAATGAGCGCCGCTTTGTGCAAGGCGAAAGGGTCATAGGGGTTATGGCAGTTCAGCACCTCTTCCACCGTAGAGACCTTCCCATGTACGCCGATATCCTGACTCTCGAACTCGATGCAATGCTCCTCCAGTCTTCTGATACAGATCTGAATCGGCAGAATTCCGTTCAAACTGAGCGCCGCATTCACCACCATGCCGCCGTTTTCAATGCAGTAAGGAGGGGTATCCGTCCAACCGCCGCCCCAGTTCACGCGGACGGGCAGATGAATGCTGACCTCGTCTTCACAGATCCGGTAAGCGGAAGCGTCCGGCAGATGCTTCAAAGCCTCGCTATAGACCGCATCACGGATCGCAGCGAAACAGAGATCCTCCGGCACCTCGTAGCCCTGTTTGCAAAAAACCAGTTCCCGCTCCTTCATATAGCGGGACAGCGCATAATAAATCCTGATCTTTGTGCTGAATTCCGCCTTCTGCGCATCAAACAGCAAGAGACGGAACAGTGCTTCCGTAACTCCCTTTTCTCCCAGAACCGCAAGCGCTTCCGTCCACGGAACGCCGTCCTGCAGTTTCCCGATGAAAGAGCTCGCCAGTATCCTGTTCTCCAGTTCCAGCTGCCAGGCAAGGATGGCGGAGACGTCCGCACGATTGTAACTCTCGCTCAGACTCATGCACTCGCACGCCGCATCTTCCCGTCGCCCCCGTTCCTCCTGATTCCACAGCAGGAGCGCTCTCTCGATCGCTTCTTCCATCGTATCGCAGACCGGAAACAATTTCCGATCCCAGAGTCCGTCCTTCGGGTTCTCTCCGACGCCGTAAATCCTGACGACGAATCTGCCGTCACGCAGCGGCAGCCCGTGCATGACAACCTCTTTCGGAACGGTGATATCGCTCAAATCCAAATTGGAAACGATGCTTCCCCTGCCGACTTTCGTCGTCCCGCGCAGATAGGAATCCTCGAGATAGACCTCTTCGCCGATCAGAACATTTTCCCCGATATAGGATCGATATGCGGCATAATCCGCATCCTCTTTCGCATTCGTGATGACATGCGCATCCCAGCTTAAGAACTCGTAATCCGAAACCTCATCGGTCATCAGATGTCTCAATTCTCTTGTCGTTCCGAAATGGATGAAACGTGCGGGAGATAAGCAGATCAGTTTCAGAGAAAACGGAGACAGCGCTTCCCACAACTTCGTGCGGCACGCATGCAGTTCTTCCGTAAAATCTCCCTCGGGACGCTCTGCATAAAACTGTTCCAGGGTCGCATCGCTTGCAAGCGGAAACAGAAAATCCCCGTAGAAACTGACTCTGGCTTTCGTATTAACGAACTCGCTGCATTTCACGGGATCCGGCACGCCGTCCGTAGAGATTAAGGAAAACAACGCCTGCAACAGCGGTACCGACAGCAGAATCGCGCCGGTATCCAGATCCACCGCATCCGTCTCATTGACAGCGCCCATCTTCCTTAGAGTTTCCTCGGTCTGCTTATGCAGGAACATTTTCACGTTTCCCTTGCCGTCATTTAAGAAAACGCCGTGATCTTTGCCTGTGAACACCGGTTCCTTAAAGGAGATCGCCGCCGCGCCGTGAAACTGTGCATCGATTTGCAGCGGATTGAACAGAAGCAGGACGTCGCCCGAAAGCACCAGCATCCCCTCCTGCATCCTGCTCGGCATTCCGGACATGCCGACAATGAATTCATCAAACAGCGTGGAGCCTCTTCCGTCTGGAAGCATGCGCGGCACCGGTGAGAACAGCTTGCCGAGCGCGGAATATTGCGGCACGCGCTTGGAATCTCCGCCGGAATGGATCACAAGGATCCGCTTGCCCGCAAAAGGGGAAAGGGGATCTTCCTGCGCCAGAAACCGCAGCACATGAAAGGTTGCGCCGCCCGAACCGACACGCTGTCCGTCAGGATCCGGAAGCACCACATATTTCGTTGCGGCAGGGAGCAGCCGGTTTGCTCTTCTGTACTCGATCTGCGCTCTGAAGGCTTCCGCCTGCGACTCGTTCGAGGCGGTGAGGATTATGTAGTCCCACTTAATGAAACTGCCCTTTTTCAGACTCCTCTTATAATCGCCCCATGCGTCCAGATAGGACTGGCTCAAAAACAGATTTCTGATCTTATGATAGTTCACGTTTGTCTGCATTCTTCTCCCGTTCCGCCTTAGTCTCTGCGGAAAATATCTCTGGTATATACCTTTTCCGACACATCATCCAACGCTACATCGTAACGGTTCGCAATGATGGCGTCGCTCATTTGCTTGAAAGTCTCCAGATCGTTTACGATTCGAGAGCCGAAGAAAGTCTCCGTCTCCGCCAGCGTCGGCTCATAAATAATCACCGTCGCGCCCTTTGCCTTGATCCGCTTCATCACGCCCTGAATCGAACTCTGGCGGAAATTATCGGAATTGCTCTTCATGGTCAGGCGGTAGACCCCGATCGTCACCTGCTTCTCCTGATCCGGCGCAAAATCATCCGCATCATAAGCATCATACCCCGCCATCCGCAAGACGCGGTCCGCAATGAAATCTTTCCTTGTTCTGTTGGATTCCACAATCGCACCGATCAAATTCTCCGGCACATCCGAATAATTGGCGAGCAGCTGCTTCGTATCCTTGGGCAGGCAGTAGCCGCCGTAACCGAAACTCGGATTGTTGTAACTGTCTCCGATTCTCGGATCCAGACACACACCCCGAATGATGTTCTGCGTATTGAGGCCTTTCATTTCGGCGTAGGTGTCCAGCTCGTTGAAATAGGAAACGCGAAGCGCCAGATAGGTATTGGCGAAAAGTTTCACCGCTTCCGCTTCCGTCATGTCCATGAACAGCACATCAATGTTTTCTTTGATCGCCGCCGCGCGCAACAACCCGGCAAAATCGTGTGCCGCAGCCACCAGCCTCGCATCGTCAAGATCGGTTCCGACGATGATTCTGCTGGGGTAGAGGTTGTCGTAGAGCGCCTTGGATTCCCGCAGGAACTCCGGCGAGAAAATAATATTCCGGCTGCCCGTCTTCTCGCGGATCTGTCTCGTATAACCGACGGGAATCGTACTCTTGATGACCATAATCGCATCGGGATTGTATTCCATGACCAGCGCGATCACCGCTTCCACTGCGGAAGTATCGAAGAAATTCCGCTTCGGGTCATAATTCGTCGGCGCGGCAATCACAACAAAGTCCGCGCCCGTATAGGCTTCCTTCGCATCCAGCGTTGCACGCAGATGCAGTTTCCGATGCGCCAGGTAGTCTTCAATCTCCGCATCCACGATCGGCGATTTCCCCCGGTTGATCAGTTCCACCTTCTCAGGAATGATATCTACCGCCACCACCTCATTTTGCTGCGCAAGCAGCGTTGCGATCGACAGCCCGACATAACCTGTTCCCGCCACCGCGATTTTCACTTGATTCATATACAGTTCTCCTTGTCTCTTTTCTTAGAATATAATAAATAACCCAAACACATTCCAGCGGAAATGATGGAAATCAACTCTGCCACTCTCCAAAGGAATGGCTCGCGCCAGAATACATGAATAATACCCGTATAATCGGGCGGGAGCAAAATACCTACCCGTCTGTTGCCGCCATCATGTATTTCCAACTCCCGACCCAAATCTTCCACATCCTCCACACGATAATATTTGTAGTGAAATACCGGTAACTGTATCCATCCGTATTCTGAACCCGAAGTACATGCAATCAAGAACTCATTTCGATGTCTCAATAACAACTCTGTGCTGATCATTGCTTCCGTTTCTATCTCTGTTGGCAGTTGCTCTATCGAAACACCACGGAGAAGGTATTCCATCGCGCCGGACCGCCATTCCCCCAGATCTTCCGGTGTTTGATAAGTGACTTTATTTTTGTTCTGCGCAATAAAAACATCAAGACTGATGCATTGATAAAGACAAAACAAGCATAAAACCGCACCGAAAAAGAAACAGCTTCGCTTCACCGCCTGCACGTTTGAAATATCGTATTCCGTTAAAATCACGCTGATGCAATCACCCAGCAATAACGATAGAAACAGAACCGAAAACGAAAGATAACGCATAGGGAACTGTATCATAGTAAGAAGACTTCCAAACGGAAACATTTGTTCTATGGAATCCCATGGAAAATATCTCGTTGTTTTGAACAGAAGCACAAGAGAAACCACTAAATCAAATATCAATTTACGCTGCCCTTGATGCTTAAATTTCATAAACACACAAAGAACACAGTAAAGTAAAGCCAGGAGCAACACCATCATCAGCAAAATTCCGGGAGTTCTCTGGATATTACCTGCGTGATTCGCAAATGGGGAACTCCAAAAATCAAATAAATCCGCCACGCGAACGCCTTTTTTCTGAATCAAATGCTTTGTCGGTATTGTTGCGATAGTATCGACAGAGAGAAAATAGTCCATAAACGGGAGAACAAAAAAACTCGAAAGCAATATCGACAAGATACCTGCCATGATAAAATCTATCGTTCTTTCAATACGCTTTTCACGTTTGCAAAACAAAAATAACCCGATCAGATAAAGCGGAAGCAGTTCGGTAATCAGCATCGCCGTTGAAATGATATGAGAACAAACGATCGCGGCAAGTGAAAATGCCAAAAGCACCACGCTTCTGATTCTCTTATGAGAATCATCTTCTGTATACAGTCTGCAAATACATGCCACAATCGCAGGAAAAAAGACCATTGCAAGAATCTCGCCCAAGGCTGCCCTAACATACAAATCAACCAAGCGGTAGGAAGCAGTGACATAAGCAGCAGTTGCTGCCAAAGCAATCTCATATCTTTGAAATATAGATCGAAATGAAATGAACGCAATCGCAAGGGTAATCGAATTCACGCAGAGAAGAAACAGTCTGTATGCGTTAAGTACGGAGAATCCGATTTTTCGAAACAACACCGCAAGATACAAAAAACAATCTCCGTAAAAGATTGAAACCGGATATCCGTATCCGTTCAACCATTGGGATGACAGTCGAACAGGAATATTGGGAAAAGATAAATCAGTTACGACGCCCTCAATCCGAAACAGATGAAATCTCAAATCATGCCCTTTCACCATCTGTTGAAATAAAGCAGGATATGAGATCAACATGAACAGAAAAAAAAGCACAAAAGCACAGATTATATTTTGCTTTCTTTTAATATCTGCGTTCCTGCCCTCTTGCATAAACGATCTCCCCATAAAAAAGTTTCTTTTTGACATTATTTATACTATAATAGTAATCGCAATGATTCGCAAGGCAGTTACACGGGAGGTAACGCTCATGGAAGAGAAACGTAAAGAACGTCGTCTGGGTCTCGACATACGGTTATCCATTTCCGAACTGTATAAAGAGGACACCAACACCATTACCGATATTTCTTCCCCGATCGAGGTGACCGATATTTCCGCCAAGGGCATCGGTTTCATCTCGGAATGCATCCTGCCGGTCGGCTACTATTTCATTGCCAATCTGGAACTTGCAAGAGATCTGCCGCAAATCATCACCGACGTCAGGATCCTGCGAAGCACCGCCATTGACAGAGAGCGCTACCAGTACGGCTGCGAATTCATTTCCATCTCTCCCCGCGTGAAACAGATGCTCGAAGACTTCGAAAAGCGTCTGCTGGCGGAAGAAGACGGCTGATCTGTACACAAACTATTCGTACTGCGTTACGATGGCTAAAATCTCTTTGGCATAGTTCGGATATTCCCTCACGAGCTCCTCAATCTCTTTCTTGGAATCTTCCAACGTGAACAAGTTAAAATCAATTCCTTTCCTGAGTTTCTGTCTCTGGATGATCATACTGTGCCTTAATTCGGTCAGTTCTTCTTCAAAAACGAGCGCGCCCGGCTGATAGACCCAGATGGAAGGATCTTTCACCCTGAAATGTTTCAGAAGCGTAAACAGACTCTTTCTCGCTTCTTCCTGCCGCTCCGCCACCGCTTCGCTGTGGTGTCTGGCTTCCCGTTCTTCTTTGTATTTATCCCATTGATAGGAGAGTTCATACGAATTCCTGACATGATATTTGGAATAGGTGAAATCAAGGACATTCGTCACGTTGACATATTTGATTTTCGCGGAATTCTGCAGTGTAATCGCGCGATTGATCTGATGCTCCGTCTGCGTCTGTGAAGCCTGCGCATTGCGGTAGGTGACGCCGCACGCCGTCAGCGCCGCCGCGCTCACTCCGATTACCACATAATACCAGATGGCGACGTCGATTCTGAGCGCCTGCTGCAAAAAGAGCAGCATCACAATGGCGAGAATCGCCGTAATCAGGATCACGAGCGCATAGCCTTTCATATTGCGGGCTCTGGCGATTTCTTCCTTCCGCTGGTAGGCAAGTGCAGCCTTTTCGCCCTCTAAGAGGTTCGTGTCCGCGCGTACTTGCATCTGGTAATCCTCGCGCTCCCGCATGACGCGCAGAATCTCCGGCATTTCCTCGCTCCTCTGTTCCATATCACGGTACTGCATCTCCGTGATCTTGCTCACCGGCCGCCGATAATGCGACTCCTCTTCTTCGATTTGCAGGATTTTACGCGCGCGCTTCTCGATTTCGGTGCGATCCGCTTCCGGCAATGCCGCAATTTCCTCAAGATCCGTCAGGTGCTCCGTAATCGCCGCATACTCCACCCGCTGCGTTTCTACCTCTCTGGATGACTCCGTCATCTGTTCGCAGCAGGCCCTGATGTAGCGCTCCCTGTCCCGGTAGTCATAGATATTCAGATCCGATCTGCGCAGACTCTGATGGCGCAGCACTTCCGTCATGGAGACGGCATCCTCACCCTCAGACAAGCC
This sequence comes from uncultured Lachnospiraceae bacterium, assembly GCA_964571555.1. Lineage (GTDB taxonomy): Bacteria > Bacillota > Clostridia > Lachnospirales > Lachnospiraceae > UBA2868. Next base: position 26,450 of record CAZNCH010000021.1, read on the forward strand.
CATCGCGAACTCGAACGGATCCTCTTGCTCATATCTTCCGAATTTCTCTTTGATCCAGCGAATCAGTCCCATCACATACTCCGTACCGACATATTCTTGCGGTATTCCTGCTTCCAACTGTTCAGCGTCTTGTCGATCGCGTTATAATAATCCGTGATCCTGCCGGACGCTTTTAATTCTTTCACCGCTTCCAGCGCTTCCGTATAGGGCGAATGCTCCGCAATATAATGACTTTCTTCCATTTTGCGCTCGATCTCTTTCAGGAATTCCTCATCATACCCGTACCGCAGGATCATTTTATCATATTTTTCTTTTGTCATCGTGAGTCTGGTCGCCATGAGGTACTGCTCTCTGCTCTCTGCGGTATCAATCAGGTCGTTCGCCTCTCTGAAATAATAGGCGGCTTTTTGAAACAGAAACATATAGGCGTAAGCCGTTCCGATATTGTGCAGGATATCGGCGTAAAGTTCCGTTTCCTCCGCTTTGTCGATATTCTGGAGCACGAACTGGTACTCCTCGATCGCCAGCGTATATTTCTTCGATTTCAGAAGGTTGTCGCCCCTGGCTTTGCGTTTCTGCGCAAACCCGAGCATTGCATTGTCCAGCAGCACCTGCTTCACTTCTTTGACCGCATCTTCGCCCAGATACCCCGTTTCCGAAAGAATCGTCGTTACGAACTCTCCGACGCTCTTATTCTCTGCGATCATTGTCCGCAGGAGCTGCGCAAGGTCTTTTAACTTCAACTGTTTCTCAATAAAGGCGCACAGTTTCTCATCGAGCAGATCTTTGTCCAGAATGTAGGCGTTCCTGCTCAAGCAGAAACAGAGCTCCTCGATCGAATACACATTGACGCCGAGCCCGCTCAAATAGTATGGAGTTGTCGCCAGCGTTCCGCTGCAAAGGGTCAGTGTCGCCATCAGATCATTTCAACCTCTTTGTTCCATAGATGTCCGGTTGAGGGGTAGAGTTCCCCGAAGCCGAGATCGTAGATCTTAATGGAAAGTTTCGTTTCCGAAAGCATTTCCGTCTTGATGCGCAGCCTGGTCGCGCGCTCCCCTCGTTCCGGAAGTCCGGCAAGTTCCACGCTCAGCGTTTGCCTTTCCTTGCCGTCAAGCGGCGTGATGAGAAAGTTCACGAACCTGCCTTCCTCAAGAATGCATTCGAACTGCTTCTGCGCGTCGTACCAGTTCACACCGGCGTCCGCAAGCGCGAAATATTCCTCTTCCTGCCCCCGATTCATCTGTAAGCCCAGATTGAATTTCAATTTCCCGTCGCCGAGGAAGACAAATTTCCGATTCAGTTCGCAGGGCGCGATCTTGTCTTTGGCGCTGTAGCACGCGCCCTTGCTGTAGAGGTTCTTGCCCTGGAACACGCGGCAATTCATGCACAGATATTGCAGCGTCTTCTTGCACCAGGATTCATCGAAGCCGTCACCGATCAGAAAAATCGAGGTGATGATTTTCTTATGGATCAGGTCGTGAATCGTATTCAACACGTATTCATCAAGATAATCCCGTGATTCCGCCGTCGGCTCCTCGGACAGCATGAGCGACGGAGTCTTAAGTTCCGTGAAATCCGTGCGTTCCACAAACGCCACCACCGGCGTCGTCCTGCGGTTCATCCACATTTCATACGCGCGCATATACTGATTCGAGTAGTCGAAAATCGCAACCTCATGCTCCCAGAGATCCTCCGGCTGGTGGAGCAGGTAATAGTAGCTGCTCTCCTCGTAGGTCTGAAACGTGATTTTATCCTTCGCAATCGGCAGCGCCGAAGCCACTTTGTTCAGCACTTCAATCGTTCTTCCCTCCATGGTATCCACTGTGAAAATCATGGCTTCCACCTGATCGGGATGCGTGATCATACTTAAAAGATGAAGACTTCTGCGCACAAAGAGCACCAGCAGATCCACACAGTCAAAGGCTTCGCCCTCAAGTTCAATTTTGGCGCCGGCTCTGGCGAAACTTAAGAGCTTTCCTACCAGCGTACCCTCGCCGTGCGCAACCACGCGTTCCGCTTCCTTGCCGTAATACCATTGGTTGACGTCTTTGCGTTTGCACAGCACGGTCGGGATGCCGAGCTTGCTCTCCTCTTCTTCGGAAGACACGGATTCCGGCGCATCTCTATTCAATTCGTAATAACTGAGCTGCGATACCTGATCGTTTAAGTCATAGCCGATGACATATCTTGGCAACTCCGTTTCTTTCAGAGAAATCATAGTCCGCTCCGCTTTTATTTGATCGTGAACAACTGTCTGGTAAAATAATCCGCAGCCACATACTCTTCCATCAGTTTCTGCAGCGTCTCGTCATCCCGCAGGGTCTTGCTGACCACCATATCGTTTAAGAGACTGTATCTGCTCTCGCTGTCCAAGGTCGAGGCATCCGAAATGCTGACGGAATCGCTGACGGTCAGCTGCTCCTTTCCGCCCTTTTCTTCCGTGATGTAGTATTGGAGATTCTCGCCGAAAAATAGAATGAATTCCTTCGAGAAAACGCCGCCGAACATGTTGCGCATTTCTTCCGTCCGGTAAAAATCTTCGTTCGAACTTGCATCCTCCAGAATATAATGAATCACAACACGATTCATCGGATTGGTTCTGTATTCGATGATCGCCTTGTCTTCAAAGGCGGTGAGTTCCGACAGGATCGGAACGTAATACGAGAAGAACTTAAAATACATGCCCCGGTGCATATAGTCTTTCAGGAACAGGCAGAGCGCGTCTTTGGTGCGCTCCGAATACTCTTTCTTCTCTTCCGCATAGTATTTCAGCAACGCCAGCCTGCAGGCATCATTCAGCGGTTCGCCGCAGCGGTAATTGTCCA
>CAZNCH010000022.1:0-28748 GCA_964571555.1 uncultured Lachnospiraceae bacterium
TCTCGCTTAAAAGCGCAGCCTCTTCCACCACATCTTCCGGTTTTCTCGAGCGGATCGTCCCGCGCGAATACGGAATGATGCAGTAGGAACAGAACTGATCGCAGCCGTCCTGAATCTTGAGCGACACCCTGGTATGTTCCCTTGTGCGCTTCAAACGAAATTCCTCGTAGGGCGGGTGCGGGCGCAGGGCAGGAACATGGGCGAGCGGATCCGTCCGTTTTCCCGCAAGATAATCGTCTATGATCGCAAGCAATTCTCCTTTTCGATTGTTCCCGACGAGAAGGTCGACAGCTTCGTCCTGCAGCGCCCCCTCGCGATCCGTGTCGACATAGCAGCCGACCGCAACCACAATTGCATCCGGATTCAGAGACTTTGCCTTATGCAGCATCTGCCTGCTCTTGCGATCCGCAATATTGGTCACCGTACAGGTATTCACCACGTAAATATCCGCTTTCCCGACAAAAGGCACAATTTCATACCCGTTTTCGGCAAAACTCTGCTGCATATATTCCATCTCATAGGAATTCACTTTACACCCAAGATTGTGAAACGCTATTTTTTTCATGTATTCTCCGTGTTTTCTGCGTGTTTTTTGTATGGTTTTCTTATTGACTTTTCCAAGGGCGGGAATTATGATAGGAATTGTATTAAATGAGTTATGTAAAGGAGGCAGTAGAATGAAAACAGTTCAGATTTCATTAAATTCGATCGACAAGGTGAAGTCCTTCGTAAATGACATTACCAAGTTCGACAGCGATTTCGATCTGGTAAGCGGCAGATACGTTATCGACGCGAAGTCCATCATGGGTATCTTCAGTCTTGATTTGTCCAAGCCGATCGATTTGAACATTCATGCAGAAGACAATGCTGATGACATTTTGGCTGTGATTAAGCCTTACATGTTATAAGCTTGTAACCGGCGCATGAAGCAACCAAAAGGGCATAGTATTATGTCCTTTTTTATTGCCCGAAAATGCCGATCATATAGTCGCCCGCCTGATAGGTCAGCAGACCGGGATAGGCGGCAGGAACAAAGCCCTTTGCACGAAAGACATAAACCGCATTCGTATTTGCGTTTCCCTCCGCCAGTTCTTTCAGAACCGTTTCCTTCTGCGTATTGATCAGTTCCTCAATATTTCTCGCAAAGTAAAAATCATTGGTATCCAGATGATGCTTCATCGTGTAATATCCTGTATCCATGACCACTTCCATCGGCGCATCGATCAGAATGAATTCTTTCTGATCCGCAACAATGGCGCTCAGTTTCTCCGTCTCCCAAAGCGACGTGTACTGCTTTCTTTCTTCGCTGTTGAAATACGCCTGCTTCTGTGCGACCGTCGGAGCCAGATCCACGATCTGTAAAGCGACGGCAAGAAGAAGCACCGGCAGTTTCCATTTCGGCTTCGCAACCCGATCCGGCACCGTAATGGCGGCAAGCATCAGAAGGTAAAACGCCACCCAGATGAACCTCCCGTTGGAACGGAAGATATTCGCAAGATCTCTCAGTCTCCCCGGCAGCGGCAGTGAAACGATCCTGCGGGAATTGATCGATACGATCGGGCAGACGGAAAGCAGCACGAAAAGGAGAAACAGAAGAACGACCAGCAGCATTCTGTAGTGCTGCGTCGCAAACTGCTTCACACGAATTTTCTTCACCGTCAGAAAGCCGATCCCGATAAACGCAAGCAGCAGCACCAGAAGGAGCATGCCAAGCCCTAAGTAAGCAAAACCCTCGTACTGAAAATCGTTATAAACAGGCAGTTTCAGTCCGAAAATCCCATACCCCATCGGATTGATAAAGGTGTTCAGATTGCTCTCGAAACTTCCGATTCCCTCGCCGATGGAAGAGGCTTTAACGGAAAAGGCGCCAAGCAGCCACAGATTGAGAAGCGCAAAGACGCAATAGGAAGTCGCTTCCGCAATGAGCGCTCCTGCCGCACGCAAGACCTTCCGTTTTCCGTTCTCCTCCGCTTCCGTCATTTTGATTGCGGCAACGATCCCGTCGATTCCGGAAAACAGCAGGATTCCGCCGCACATCGGCAGAAAATAGGAGTGTATCCCGACACAGAGAAAACCAAGAAGCGCCCAGCGCAGACACCGCATCGCAAGACCGTGCTCGTAACGAGTGAACCAGAAAAGCAGCGCAAGCAGAAGCAGCCACTGCGAAGCCAGTGCGGTATGGTAGAACATCCGCTGCAAGATCGGAAACGACAGGATAAAGAAGAAAGCGCCCAGAACGGTCATCCACGAACGAGAACAGAACCGGCGCAGCAAGATCATGGAGACGCCCCCCTGCAAGGCAAAACTGAAGCAGCCGTAAATCCCGAAATACTGGAAGGTTTCCGGCAACACCGGCGACAGCAGTTTGAACAGCACTGCAAACAGCGGAATCGAATCCGTATAGATCACTGACATCGGGAAAGGTTTGGACAGCGACGTAATCAGTCCGAACGGGAAGGTCCATGGATCGTTCCTGAAATGGCCCCAGCCGGTATAGTGCTGGAAGAGATCGATATCTCCGCGCAGCAGCCACCCGTCATAGGTCACATCAAGAATCTGCACCCCGTAAACCGCGACAAAACAGAGGATACCGAGCAGGCACCCCGTAAAAAAGTATGCACCATGATGTTTTCTCTGCGTCTGATTGCTCATAACTCTTTATTCCACCGTAATCACTTCTTTGGATGCAATTGCTTCGTCCAGCAACGCGTCGATCCTGTCCTTAAGGTTTTCTTCATGACGTTTGATGACGTTGATGTTCGGCTTCGTGACCGGATGCTTGGCGACAAAGATCGTGCAGCAGTCTTCAAACGGCAGAATCGAAGTCTCATAGGTATCGATTTTCTCGGAAATACTTACAATCTCCTGCTTATCGAAGCCGATCAGCGGACGATACACCGGAAGCGTGCACACCTCGTTGGTGACCGCCAGACTCTGCATTGTCTGACTGGCGACCTGACCGATGGATTCACCGGTAATCAGTCCCAAACATTCGGTTTCTTTCGCGATCCGCTCCGCAATGCGCATCATATATCTTCGCATGATGATCGTCAATTCCTCATGCGGACATTTCTCATAAATGTAAAGTTGGATCTCGGTGAAATTCACCACATGCAGGGAAATGCTCCCTGTATATTTCGAGATTAGGCGCGCCAGATCGACGACCTTCTGCTTCGCTCTCTCCGATGTGTAGGGGGGCGCGTGGAAATAGACCGCTTCCATCCTGACGCCGCGCTTGCTGATCAGATACCCCGCAACCGGAGAATCGATTCCGCCGGATAAGAGCAGCATCGCTTTCCCGTTGGTTCCGATCGGCATACCGCCCGGTCCCGGAATCACTTTGGAATAAATATAAATATGCTCCCGAATCTCGACAGTGAGCATAATTTCCGGACGGTGCACGTCCACCCGCATCTTCGGATATCGTGCAAGGATGATTCCGCCCAGCTCACGGTTGATCTCCATGGATTCCATGGGGTAATTCTTTCTTGCTCTTCTCGCATGTACCTTAAAGGTCTGATCCAGCGTCGGATAGGCTTCTTCCAGATAGTGCAGCACATCCGCCGAGAGTTTCTCAAAGCCTTCGTCTTCCGTTCTGACAACGGGACAGATACCGGTCACCCCGAACACGCGCTGCATGGCGGCAACCGCTTCCTCGAAGTCGTAGGCACCCTCTGCATCCACATAGATTCTGCCCTGATTCTTGGATACGATGAACTTCCCTTCCGCTTTCGCAAGCGCCTGCCTGATTCTTGCAACAAGGGCGTCTTCGAACAGATAGCGGTTTTTCCCCTTGATCGCAATCTCCGTATATTTGATCAGAAATGATGAATATTCCATACAGCCCCCCGTTTAATGTCTCGCATACTTCCTGAGTGTCGGAAGCAACTCCTGCAGCGACGAAATCGCAGCTTCCAGTTCCGCTTTCGTTGTCTGCGTACCGAAACTGAAGCGGAGCGTCGCATCCAGCAAGTCTTTCCTGACGCCGATGGCTCTTAAGGTAGCGGAAACCGCCGGTTTGTTACTTGCACAGGCGGAACCCGAAGAAACGTAAATCCCCTTTTCTTCCAACGCATGCAGCAGAACCTCTGCACGTATGCCGGCGAAAGATGCGCTGACCACATGGGGCGCCGTTTGCCTGATCGCTTCCGCATCCGATCCGGCATCCGGCAGTCCGTTTACGGTAATCCCCTCTATTTCCGACAACTCTCTGACAAAGTCCGTTTTCAGATCGTACAGCCTCTCTATCGTCGTCTCATGCTCTCGATAGATAAGATCGGCAGCAAGCGCCAATCCTGCAATTCCCGGCACATTCTCGGTACCGGAGCGCAGTCCTTTCTGCTGCCCGCCGCCGAACAGGATCGGGTGAAGTTTCACACGGGAATCCGCATAGAGCATACCCACTCCCTTAGGGCCGTGGATCTTGTGCCCGCTCACAGACAATAAGTCAACTCCCAGCCGCTTCGGATGAATCCTGTATTTGCCAAACGACTGCACGGCGTCCGCATGGAAGAGCGTTTTTGAACTGTTCGCCCGAATGATCCGACTGAGGGCGGCCAGATCCTGCACCGAACCGATCTCATTGTTCACATGCATGATGGATACCAGAATCGTATCCGGTCGGAGCGCAGCCTTCAAATCATCTTCTCTGACCCTGCCGGATGCATCCACATCCAGATACGTGATCTGAAAACCCTCCGTTTCCAGATACTTCATCGGTTCCAGCACTGCCGGATGTTCTATTTTCGTTGTAATGAGGTGTGTTCCCGCCCTGCAATTCGCCCTCGCGCACCCGATGAGCGCCAGATTATTCGATTCCGTTCCGCCGGAGGTGAAAATCAACTCCTTTTCCGTCACTTTCAGAATTCCGGCGAGAATCTCCCTCGCCTGACGCACTTCCTTCTCGGCATTGGCGCCGAAGCCGTGCATACTCGACGGATTGCCGTAATTTTGATCTTCGATCTGTGCCATGTATTCACGTACACAGTCGAACGGACGCGTGGTTGCCGCGTGATCTAAATATGCCAACATTTTATTTCTCCAGTAAATATACGAGCCATGCGAGTACGGCAATGCCTGCCGTTTCGGTTCTAAGGATTCTGCGCCCCAGCGTGATGATCCGAATACCGGCATCCTTCGCATACTGTATTTCCTCTTCCGCAAAGCCGCCTTCCGGTCCGATCAGAATACCGATGCTCTGTCCCGCCTTCAGTTCCGACAGCAGTTCCCGCGTCTTCCGAAAACTGTCCGGATCCTGCAATTCATACGGCAGCAGTGCGACATCCAATTCCTGCATCATTTTGATTGCTTCGCGAAAATCCACCACCGTTTGCACCGACGGGATCACCCGTCGCTTGCTCTGTTTCGCCGCAGCTTCCGCAATCCCCTGCCAACGCACGATTTTGCCGGACGCTTTCTTCTCATCCAGTTTCACGACCGCATTCCGCGTCCGCACGGGAATGACCGAGGAAACGCCCAATTCTACCGCCTTCTGCAATATCAGTTCCATTTTGTCGCTCTTTGGCAGTCCCTGAAAGAGGAAGACCCTGGAAGGAAGTTCCGCATCGAAGGTCTCTGCTTCCATCACGCTGCACCGCACCTCGTCCGGCAGCACCTCCGTGATCTGACAGAGATAAACCTGCACATCCTCTTCCATGATCACTTCGATACGATCGCCCGCCTTCATCCGCAAGACATTTCCGATATGATTCACATCGCTTCCGGTGATGAAAGCGTGTCCGTCTCTGACGTGTCCGACCGGCACAAAGAACCTGAACATCTCAATACGGCTTTCCGGCGGTAACGCTGACCCATTCGCCCTGACGGTGGATCGCAAAGATTTCCAAACCTGCCTGTTTCACGGCATTCACCACCGTTTCTTCTTTCTCATCAATGATTCCCGAAGTGATATAGATTCCGCCGGGCTTTAAACAACGTACAATCACCGGCGTCAGCGGCAGGAGTACCTCGGCAAGAATATTGGCGGCGACAATGTCATATTGTTCATAGCCGACACGTTCCTGTACGGCGACGTCGTCAATGATGTTTCCGATCACCAATTCGAACTTTCGATCCGCAAGACCGTTCGCTTCCATATTATCCTTCACCGCGTCGATCGCGCATACGTCCAAATCCGTTCCGATCGCATAAGCGGCGCCGAACAGATATGCCAAGATCGCCAGAATCCCGCTGCCGGTTCCGACGTCCAGAAAGCGGGTATCGCTTTTCACATATTTCCGAAGTTCACGAATGCAGAGTTGCGTCGTCTCGTGCATTCCGGTTCCGAACGCCGTGCCCGGATCGATATGAACGACCAACTTGCTTCTGTCTTCTTCCTTCACCGCTTCCCACGAAGGAGTAATCAGAATATCATCCACATAGAACTGGTGGAAATACTGCTTCCAGTTGTTAAGGTAATCTTCATCCTTCATCGTTGCGGTTGTGATGGCGCACTCTCCAAGATCCAGATAATTCTTCATTTCGGCAAGTTCCGTACGCACACGTGCAAGCATCGGTTCATTGTCCTGCGCCGCATCCAGGAAGAAACTGACGTAAGCGATTCCGTCATCCTCCGGCGGCTGCGGCAGAATGTCAACAAACATCTGCTGCTTCTCTTCTTCACTCAACGGCACCTTATCTTCTACCAGGGCACCCTCGATTCCAAGATCGTAAAGCGCGCTGATCAGAATATCTTCCGCTTCCGTCAAGGTCTTCACGGTATATTTGTTATACTGCATCTCTTCTCCTACAAATACTCATTGCGATTGCAGATCCTTAAATTCTCAAGCACCTTTTTGATCTCGGCGGTCGATCCTTTCTCGCAAATCAGAGTCGCATCCTCCGTATCCACAATCACCAGATCCTCCAGACCGATCGTTGCGATCAGTTTCCGATCCGCCTGAATGATACAGTCATGCGTATCGATCGTAATCACATTTCCGTCCACAATGTTGCCGGATTCGTTGGATTTCTTAATTCGTTCGACCGCAAGCCAGCTTCCGACGTCGTCCCAGCCAAAGGTTCCCGGCAGCGTATAGATGTTGCCGGATTTCTCCATCACGCCGTAGTCAATGGAAATGGAAGGAAAGGTCGGGAAAACAGTTCCAAGCGTTTCTTCATAGTTGCCGTTGACATAGGCCTCTTTGATCTCCATCACCCCATGATAGACCTCGGGCATCAGTTCCGCAAATCGCGACAGGATCGTTGAAATCTTCCACAGGAACATACCGCTGTTCCAGAGATAATCGTCTTCCGCAAGATATTCCTTTGCTTTCTCCAGACTCGGTTTCTCAACGAAGCGTTCTACCGGAAAGGCTCTCGAATCGGTCAATCGGTTCGTGAATTTGATGTAACCGTAACCGGTTTCCGGATGATCCGGCGTAATCCCGACCGTCACCAGATTCTGATCCCGCTCCGCCACCTCGCAGGCGTCCCTTAACGTAGACTGGTACATGCTGCTGTAACGAATCAAATGGTCGCTCGGCAGTACCATCATCAGCGCGTCTTCATATTTTGCGGAAATCAGCGCAGCCGCCAGTGCGATACAGGGGGCGGTATTTCTGCCCACGGGCTCGCAGATCACGTTCGCTTCGGGAACGTTTGGAAGCTGTTCACGAACCAGAGGAAGATAATCCCGATTCGTCGCAATATATATGTCTTCCGCCTCCACCAGCGGCAGAATCCGTTCCACGGTCAACTGAATCATGGTCTTGCCGTCGTCCGTTAAGGAAAGGAACTGTTTGGGCAGTTGCTTTCTGCTCTTCGGCCAGAATCGCTCCCCTCTTCCTCCCGCCATAATCAGTGCTGTTCTTTTCATCTGCATCCTCCCGTCCCGAAATAAAAGGAATCCCGATTCGCATTGCAAACCGGGACATATTTATTCAATCACTACGTTTTCCTTTTCCGTCTCCTGTATGACACAGACAAAGGTTTTTCCGTTATTGATCTTGATCTCGTTCCCGTCATTGTCGTAGAAACGGATCGCGCTCATATCATAGTTGTCATGATTGATGTCTCTCTTCCAGACGCCCTCGATCATCTTCCCCTTTGTAAAGTACTGGATCGTTCCGCCCGAGTGACAGTCAAATGCCAGATAATCCTTTTCATCCAACTGTACCCATTTATTGTACTGGAAGATGACATTGTCGTAGGAGAGCTGCTCCCCCGTCATTTCATCGATCTGCGGCTTTTCGTACTGGAATCTGTCATACTTTCCGGTCGTTTTGTTGTAATCGAACCACGGTTTGTTAATTCTGTATTTCGGTTCAATGTGCGTTGCCGGCACACCGTTTTCGTTGGCTGTTTCCTGATCCAGATCACAGAAACTGAACTTGCCCGTATAACCGTCGTAATGATTCTCGCTGTAATTTAACTTATGAATACCGGCTTCGATACCCTTTGCACTGGTATAGACATTATGGGGCGCCTTCCGATCGGAAGTACGATAGAAACAGGTTTCTCCGGCTTCCCCGAGTCCGTTCAGATTATCGACATAATCCTTTCCAAGCAAATCCACCGCATAGGCTGCCTGACCGAAATGCATATAAATCGCATCGAATTCCAGCGCCGTATAGACGAAATACTCTCTGCAGCTTCTGACGGAACCGATCTTATCCAGATCGTCATAGTTTTCAAAGATCCCCATCAAACGGGTAATCGCACCCTCAACGACATATTCATACACAACGTCCGCACGGCTGATCCCGCACATCGGCTGCGCCACTTCGAGGTTATTCAGCATAATTGCAAGCGGTCTTCTGTTTCCGATCTTCTCATCAACGGGAAGTCCGCTCAAAAAACTCCGCACCATACCCGGTTCCAGTGCATTCGGATCTTCCTTCGGCGTCTCTTTTGTTCCTTCTTCCACAATCGCCTGTGTCGGCGTCGCTTCTTCCGGTTGCTCCGACTCCTGCACCTTGGCGGCGCCGCATCCTGCAACGCAAAACAGACAAATCACTATCATGACGGGAAGAAACAACTTCTTGCCCTTCTGAAATACGGATTTCATATATCTACACTCCTGATCATTCCCAATTTAGAATCTGCAATGTGATGCAAACAATCCATATTATAGTTGATTTGTCTGTATAAATCAAGAAATATTACTTGAAGAGACCCTTCTTTTTCTTATCGTCCCCGCCCTTTTTTTCGGTGTAGGCGGCGGACGCCTGCAGGGATTTTCCGGTCTGCTCGTCGAATTTCTTCAAAAGTTCCTTCGCCTCTGCATTCAAACGATCCGGCGTCTGTACGACCAGCGTAACATAATGGTCTCCCCTGACGTCTTTATTCCGCAAAGACGGAACGCCCTTTCCTTTCAGTCTGATCCTTGCGTCGGTCTGAGTTCCGGGCTTCACCTCGTAGATTACCTTTCCGTCAACCGTATCCAGCACCACGTCTCCGCCCAGCGCGGCAACCGCAAAACTGATCGGCGCGCTTGAGAAGATGTCGGTTCCCCGTCTCTGGAAGATGGGGTGTCTTAACACAATCACTTCAACGAGCAGATCTCCTCTCGGACCGCCGTTGACGCCCGGTTCGCCCTTTTCCCTGATTCTGACGCTCTGCCCTTCGTCGATACCGGCAGGGATCGATACCTGAATCTTTTTCCGGTTCGAATGATAGCCGCTGCCGTGGCAATCGGGGCACTTCTCCTGTACCACCTTGCCGGTGCCGTGGCAGTCGGGACAGGTCTGCACGTTCCGAACCATGCCGAACAGGGATTGCTGGGTATAAACCACCTGACCTTTGCCGCCGCATTTACTGCAAGTCACCGGCGTCGTTCCCGGCTTCGCACCGGAACCGTGACAGGTCGGGCATTCGTCCTTGAGCGTCAGTTCCAGTTCTTTCTCCGTTCCAAACACCGCTTCCTCAAAGGAAATCCGCACGGATGCCCGCAAATTGGCGCCCTTCATCGGCCCGTTGTTCGATCTGGTGCGGCTTCTGCCGCCTCCAAAGAGATCTCCGAAAATATCCCCGAAGATATCTCCGAAATCGGCACCGCTGAAATCAAAGCCCTCGAATCCGCCGGCTCCGCCGTTTTCGAAAGCGGCATGACCGAACTGATCATACTGACGCTTCTTCTCGGGATCGGACAATACGGCATAGGCCTCGGAAGCCTCTTTGAACTTCTCTGCCGCTGCCGCATCTCCCGGGTTCATATCCGGATGGTATTTCTTCGCCAGATTCCGATATGCTTTTTTAATGGAGGCCTCGTCGGCGCCTTTATTGACGCCGAGCACCTCATAATAATCTCTTTTTGTCTCTGCCATTGTCTTCCACCGTGATGTACGGTTCCTTATACTTCCTTATAGTCGCCGTCTACCACGTCGCCTTCGTATGTGTTGTTGTCCTGCGCCTGCTCTCCGCCGGCGAATCCGGACATATCCGGTCCCGCGCCCGCAGCGCCCTGCGCCTGCTCATATACCTTTTCGAACAACTTCTGTGCGCCCTGCATTGCTTTTTCCTGCGCAGCCTTCAGTTCTACCACCTGTTCCTCTGTCATGGTTTCGGCGTTCATACTCTCCGCCTTTGCCTTCAGTTCGTCAAGTTCCGCCTGCACTGCCGCCTTGTCGTTTGCATCCAGTTTGTCGCCGACCTCTTCCATTGCCTTCTCGGTCTGGAAGATGAAGGAATCCGCATCGTTCTTGGCGTCAATCGCCTCTTTGCGCTTCTTGTCCTGCGCTTCGAACTCCGCCGCTTCCTTGACCGCCTTATCGATCTCCGCATCCGACATGTTGGATCCTGCGGTGATTGTAATATGCTGCTCCTTGCCGGTGCCCAGATCCTTGGCGGATACGTTTACAATACCGTTTGCATCGATATCGAAAGTAACCTCAATCTGCGGGATGCCGCGTCTTGCCGGAGGAATTCCGTCCAAACGGAACTGCCCCAGAGACTTGTTATCTTTTGCAAACTGTCTCTCACCCTGAACAACGTTGATGTCTACCGCGGTCTGGTTGTCTGCGGCGGTGGAGAAAATCTGGCTCTTCTTGGTCGGAATTGTGGTATTTCTCTCAATCAGCCTGGTTGCAACGCCGCCCATGGTCTCAATGGAAAGCGAGAGCGGGGTAACGTCCAGCAGCAGAATCTCACCTGCGCCTGCATCGCCTGCCAGCTTACCTCCCTGAATGGACGCGCCGAGCGCAACGCACTCATCGGGATTCAAGGTCTTGCTGGGCTCTTTGCCTGTCAACTGTTTCACCTTTTCCTGTACCGCCGGAATTCTGGTGGATCCGCCGACCAAAAGCACCTGTCCGAGTTCGGATGCGTTCAGACCCGCATCCTTTAAAGCATTCTGTACCGGACCCGCGGTCAGTTCCACAAGGTCACGTGTCAGTTCATCGAATTTCGCCCTGGTCAGGTTCATGTCGAAGTGCTTCGGACCCTCATTCGTCGCGGTAATGAACGGAAGGTTGATATTCGTTGTGGTTGCGGAAGAAAGTTCCTTCTTTGCCTTCTCGGCAGCCTCTTTCAGTCTCTGCAGCGCCATCTTGTCGCCGGAGAGATCAACGCCTTCATACTTTTTGAATTCGGCAAGCATATAATCTGTGATCTTCTGGTCGAAATCATCGCCGCCCAGTCTGTTTTTTCCGCTGGTTGCCAGCACCTCAATCACACCTTCGCCGATCTCAATGATGGACACGTCGAAAGTACCGCCGCCCAGGTCATATACCATGATCTTCTGCTCTTTTTCATTGTCAAGACCGTAGGCAAGCGCTGCCGCCGTAGGCTCGTTAATGATACGGTTTACTTCAAGCCCTGCGATCTTGCCTGCATCCTTGGTCGCCTGACGCTGCGCATCATTGAAGTATGCGGGAACCGTAATGACAGCTTCCTTTACCTTTTCACCGAGGTAACTCTCCGCATCCGCTTTTAACTTCTGCAGAATCATTGCGGAAATCTCCTGCGGCGAATATTTCTTGTCGTCGATCGTCTTCTTCACGTCGCTTCCCATCTCTCTCTTAATGGAAGAAATGGTCTTCTCCGCGTTGGTCACCGCCTGACGCTTTGCCGGTTCGCCGACCAGTCTCTCACCTGTCTTGGTAAACGCCACTACCGACGGTGTGGTTCTCGCACCTTCCGTGTTGGCGATGACGGTAGGTTTTCCGCCTTCCATCACTGCGACGCAGCTGTTTGTTGTTCCTAAATCAATACCGATAATCTTACTCATCTCTATTTCCTCCTGTTTATGATTTTCACTTACTATCTATCGTATCAGCGTTCCGAAGAATCTACTGTACTACGCCAACCATGCTGTGCCTTACAACCGAATCGTGATACAGATAACCCTTCTGCAATTCCTGCGCCACGACTCCCGATTCATAAATGTCGCTTTCCGTCTGCATCACCGCATTATGGAAATCCGGATCGAATTCCTTGCCGATCGCTTCAATGGGCTTGACCCCCATGTTCTCGAACTCGGTCATCATCTGCTTGTAAATCATCTGCATTCCGGTAGCAACCGGAGATTCCACCTCGCCCTCGGGAATAGCCGCAAGCCCCCTTTCGAAATTGTCAATCACGGGAAGCATTTTCTCGATCACCGATCTGGCGCCCATTTCATACATGCCCGCTTTCTCTTTCTCACTGCGGTTTCTGAAGTTCTCAAATTCTGCGAGCTGCCGCTTCACGCGATCCTTAAGTTCCGCGATCTCCTCGTCCTTCTTATCTTTCTTCTCCCGCCGTTCCTTTCGGGATCGCTTCTCGTGTCTTTCGGCTTCTTCCGTCTCCGGCATACACGCCCCTGCTTCGGGTTCCGGCTGCTCCGCAGCCTCGTTTGTTTCCGAAAGATCTTCGCTTTTTGCCTTTAATTCCTGTTCCAGTTCCTTTTCTTCCATGTCGAATTCCTTTTGCTTCTTCCTTCTTCGTTATTCTCTTTCTTCCTGATTCTTCTTATATAGAAAATCAAGCTGATTTCTCAATGACTTCAGCGTCTTCAACACCTTGTCATAATCCATCCGTTTCGGCCCGATGATACCGATGGTCCCCTGCATCCCCTCTTCGAGTTCGTAGGTGGCGGTAACGATACTGCAATCTCTCATATTCTGCATCGGCGCCTCTTCTCCGATGTAAACCCGAATTCCGGTGCTGTCTTCCTTCGCAAGCGTCTCCTGCACAATTTCACTCAGCTGTTTCTTCTCTTCGAACGCGGTGATAATCTCGCTCGCCCTCTCATGATCCGAAAGTTCCGGATATTTGAAGATATTGTTGGCGCCGCTTGTATAGATCTCAAGATCCTCTTCGGCTCTGATCGCAGCCGCAACCGCATCAATCACCGTATCCACAATCTCTGAATGTTCTCCCGCCTGAAGTTTCATCTTGGAGATCATTGCAAGATTGATTTCCTCAATCGACAGACCGTTTAAGTTTGTATTCAGCAGGATATTCAACTTCAACAGGGTCTCTTCGCTCAACTGATCGTTCACATCAATGATCTCGTTCTTGATGATATTCCCTTCCACAACGATGACGGCAACCACCTTGCCCGCATCCATTCTGGAGAGTTGAATGAATTTCAGTTTGTTGCGATGGATCAGGGGCGCCGAGATCATCGTTGCATAATTCGTATTCACCGCAAGGGATTTGGCAACCGTCTTGAGCATCTTCTCCATCTTGTCCGCCTTCTCGATCAGGATGCCCTTCATCTCATCCACTTCCCGCTCTTTGTCAGCCATCAGCTGATCCACATAGAACCGGTAGCCCTTATCGCTCGGAATCCGACCGGCACTGGTATGCGGCTGAATGATATATCCCATTTCCTCAAGGTCGGACATCTCGTTCCGAATCGTTGCGGAACTCAATTGCAGATCCGTCAGCTTGGATATCGTTCTTGAACCGACCGGCTCGCTGGTTTCCAGATAGTTCTTAATGATCGCAAATAGAATAATCCGTTTTCTCTCATCCAGTCCCACATATCCACATCCTTTCCCCTGAGGATTATTAGCACTCAACAAAAAGGAGTGCTAACACTTACTGTAACTAAAATATCACTCGCACAGTGGTGTGTCAACACCCCAAATTCTAAAGTATTTCTAAACTGTTAAAATAACGGAGAGCCGCTTCGAAAACAGGAGCTGTCTGTCATCCCCTGATCGAAAACCCGAGGGCCTTTGAATCGCGGTCAAACATCTGTACCGTTTCAAGAGAGAACTGCGTCAGATCCTTTCCGAGTCCCGAAAGTTTCGCAAGCAAATCATTGGTGACGGTTATGATGTTCGTACCGCAGGCGTCCGCCTGAATGATGTTGTAGACCTCTCTGCAGCTTGCCCAGAGAGACAGGGTTCCGGGCTTCGACTGACAGAGCGCATTGACCTGCTGCATGATCGGAACCGCGTCGACACCGGTATCCATGATCCGGCCAGCGAAGACGGACACGATGTTCTTTGTGCCTTCCGCAAATGCCGCCACGGTTTCCTCCACCTGCGCCACCGTCATAATTGCAGTCACATTTAATTTCAGCCCCGCTGCCGAAAGTTTTTTAATCAGGGGAATGCTGGACTCCCCCTTCGCATTCATGATCGGGATTTTGACATAGACGTTATCGCCGAGCGCGGAAAGAATTTTGGCTTCCGCTTCCATTGCATCGAATTCTTCCGCAAAGACCTCGAAAGAAATCGGCAGATCCGGAATGCCTTCCACCGCCGCTCTTGCGAAGGTCACATAATCTTTCACGCCCGCCTTCTTCATCAGCGTCGGGTTCGTGGTAAAGCCTCTGACATATCCTCTGGCATATTCTTCCTTCATTGCCGCAAGGTCTGCCCCGTCGGCATAAAGGGTAATCTTAAGATCTTCAAATTTCATCGCGGTAATTCTCCTTTTCTCTTCAATTACGCTTGTTTTGATTTGTCCGCTGTTTCCTTATTCGTTCAGCGCATTCACCATCAGGTGCCACACCACACCCTGCCAGCCTTCCGCATGGGGGGTAATCCGCGATTCCTCCACCACCGGAATCATCACGCAGGCGTCGCTTAATTCTTTCGCCCTTCCGCCGTTTCTGCTGACAACAGAGAGCAACTGCGCGCCCCGTTCTTTCGCAAGTTCCATCGCTTTCACAATATTTAAGGAAGTGGTACTGCTGCCGCCGCCGACGGAAAATACCATGACAGCGTCCGTTTCTCTGATTCGCGACGTCTTGAGCCACTCCGTAAAGGTGGTGTCCCAACCCTCGTCATTCGTCCTTGCGGTCAGTTCCGATACATTATCGGTAGGCGCATAGGTCTCGATCCCGCCGATTTTGCGGAAATCATTCACTGCGTGACTCGCGTTGGCTGCGCTTCCGCCGACACCGAGAATGAACAGGCGACCCTCTGCAGCCTTCACTTTCTTCAGGATTTGAATTCCTTTCTCGATCTCCTCCTTCGAAACGGTCGTTGCCACTTCGATGGTTTCCCGAAGATACGCTTCCACATAACTCATGCTCATGTTTGTTCCTCCTTTTCTCTTCGCACAAACATTTATCTGATCACCTGATTTATCTCAGACAGATCATTCAAAATATAATCCGGCTTGTTTCCGTCCAGCCGCGCGCATACATCACAGCGCATACCGCCCAGCAATATGGTCTGAAGACCCGCCGCCTTGCCGGCGAGTACATCGGTAAAGGAATCCCCCACCATGTAGGAGCGTTCCGTATCGATCTTATATTTCTCCATTGCCTTTCGAATCAGGCCCGGTTTCGGCTTCCTGCAGTCACAGGTTCGGATAAGATACGGTTCCGTACTCATCGGAAGCGCCTTCGGATAGTGCAGACAGACGAATACATCATCCACTTCCACCTGCTCGCGGAAATAAGTGTTGATATCATAGAGGTTCAACGCCGTTGTCTTTCCCTTGGCAGCCGCCGGCTGATTCGTTACGATGAAGACATAATAACCCTTTTCCCGCAGTTCGCAAATTGCCCTCGGCACATAAGAAAACATCCGGAACTGGTCGACATTCGCCGCTGAATCCAGCAGTTCCGTATCTTCGTTATATACAATCTCGTTGATTACGCCGTCACGATCCAGAAAGACCGCCGGATGCGCCTCATGAAAGCGGTGCTGTACATAGTCCGTAAATTCCGCAAGGCTCTCAGGGCTTCCGATCTCATAGAACCGCTTCGTCACGATATGGCATGCCAACTCCCCCATAAGGCTCAGCCGGTTCTGAATCACTGCAATATCGAAGACTTCCTCGCCTTCCCATTCCTCAAACAGAGCTCTTTCGTACATGCAGACGCCGTAATCGATATAGTCCATTTCCGGCGTCGGCGTATGCTTGTCATAAAGCGTAATGTGACCGTCCTTCACGATAACATTGCTCGTATCGAAGCGGTTTCGATTCTTCAATACCGTCATGATCGCACGGTGTCCGCTCTCTTTTCCTTTATAATAACGGAACACGGTTTCCTCATAATCGATATCCATGAAGGAATCCCCGTAGATCAACAGGAAATCTTCATCCAGGTACGGAAGCGCACGCCGCACCGCGCCGCCGGTTCCGCACAGTTTCTCTCCGTCCATGCAATATTGAATGGAGATCCCGTGTATAGATCCGTCTCCGTAATAATCGCTGATCTGATCCGCCTGATAACCGATGAGAAACAGGAAACGACGAAAGCCCTGATTCTTCAGAAGCTCCAGCTCATAATTAAAAAACGGCTCGGACGCAACTGATACCAGAGATTTCGGACATTGCTTCGTATGTTCTTTCAGTCTGGTGCCAAGGCCGCCCATCAGAACGACAACCTGCACCTCACTTAAATTCTTCATTCTTCCACTTCCGGAGATAAGTCAGTCTCTCGCCGCAAAGACCCATGGATTGCTCTGCAAATATTCCACCGTTTTCACGACGCCTTCTGCTATCGTGGCTTTCGGCGTCCAGCCAAGGCTTCTGACTTTCCCCGTATCAAGATAGATGAACGGGTTGTCGCCGATCCATCCCCTTTCACCGCCCGCATAAGTAAAGGAAGGAGACACTCCCAGTTTCTTGCAGATCCATCCGACAGAATCATTGACTTCACAATACTCATCCGTGCCGAGATTATAGATATTCACCTTCTCGTTTGCACTGCGGATCACGGTCAGAATGGCTTCCATGCAGTCTTTCACGTAGAGATAAGATTTGCGCTGTTTCCCGTTGCCGAGAATATGCAGCGTACTCGGATCCTCATTCAGCCGTTTCACAAAATCGAAGACATGACCGTGCGTATAACGCTCGCCGAGAATCGATACGAAACGGAAGATGTACACCTGAAAATCAAAGCCTTCGGCATAAGCAGCAAGCAAACCCTCGCAGGCAAGCTTGGACGCACCGTACAGGGATGTCTGGATCGGGAACGGCGCATTCTCCGGCGTCGGGATCACTTCCGCCTCTCCATATACGGAACCGGTCGAAGAAAAGCCGATTCTACGCACACCGTTTGCACGCATGGCCTCCAATACGTTGTAGGTTGCGATGGTATTCTGCTCAAGATCCTTTCGCGGATGTTCCGTTCCCATTCTGACGTCGGCATTTGCCGCAAAATGGAAGACAAAATCCACACCCCGCATTGCTTCCGTCAATGCATGAAGATCGAGCGTGTCCGCTTCCACCAACCGAAAGCGCGGATTCTTCTCCGCATCTTCCAGGAATTCTCTGCGTCCCGTCGAAAAGTTATCATAAACCACAACCTCATTCTCCGGCTCGCTCAATAATCTGTCCGTCATATTGGAGCCGATGAAACCGGCGCCGCCCGTAATGAAATATCTCATAGATCGTATTCCACCTCTTCTTCCACACTTTCTTTCCAGAGTCTTGCATCCCGCTGGAACTCTTCTTTCTTATATTGTAAGCAGCCGATCTGAATCTCCACACGGATCGGCGCCCCTGCCGCGCCCTCAAAGGCTTCCGGCTTGGCAACGTTGGTACGAAGCCGCTTTTCAACGCTCTTCGCCCCCGTCTTGTCACAGGTCAGCAGAATGCCGAGCGATCCGTCTTCATCAATCGAGTACACCCTGTCCTCAAGACGAACGGTGTCGGAAGCGATTTTCGACAACCGTTTGATTACCTCGCTGAGTTCCTTTTCTTTCAGAACGCTTTTTAACTCTTTGACATAGCGAAACTTAATGATCATCAATGAAATCGCATTGTTATTTCTCTCCGCATAAGAAATCTGCGTCTGAATATCCATGAACAGGCTTCGCAGATTATAGAATCCCGTAAGCGGGTCAATCATGATGAGTTCTTCCACCTGCTGCTTTAAGATCTGGTTCTCCAGCATTGTCTTCTTCAAACCGTTCACAAAGAGAAGACTCCCTGCCATGGCAAGCGCCGGCAACACGATCCAACCGAACAACAGCGGCTCCACATTCTGCCCGAGCACCGCAACGCCATATATCTTATAAGCGGCAAACGCCACGGTCTGCAGCCCTGCAATCACGATCGCGACCGCCGGCAACCGAAAACAGGCAAACAGAACCGCAAGAAAAATCCCGACCAGCATAAAAGCGCTCTCGAGATAAGATTCAACGGTTGCCGAGAACAGCAGCGCGCTCAAAAGAAGCGCAGCCAGCAGAATGCCAAGACCGACATCCTGCAGGGTCTTTCCGGCGTTATCCTTTTTCTTCATAGGATTCCCTCCACATAATTATCAGTCATTATAACATATACAGGGAATAAAATCCAGTTTCGCCCTTGCATACCGCCGCTTTCGGACCATCGCCGCCAGAGACGGACCGCAATAGAACTAAGTGTCTTGCTCGCAAGACACTACGCGTCGAGCGCGGTTGCGAAGGCAACATTTTCCCATCGCGCGAGTGCGCATCCTTAGGGAGGTTTTTTATATCATAGGGAATTGCAAAGCAATTCCCTATGATATAAAAAAACTCCCTAAAACGGGAGGATGCCAAGTGACTCTGTCACTTGGCATTTTATGAAAAAGTTTTTATAAGTAATGTAACTCTCATCTCTTATGCTGTAAGTATAGTTCACATAAATGTCCAAAGAATGTTAGTTGAATGAATGTTTTTTAAAAAACTTATGAACAAAATATGAACGGCAGAACTTACATCGCGCACTTTTTCGTCCCCTGCCCGTGGTATCAATTACCGCTCAAATAGGTCTGAATTCCTTTGATTGCCTCATCTTCGTCCGCGCCGTCCGCAGAAACCGTAACCGTATCGCCCGCAGACAGAACCAACGTCATCATTCCCATGATGCTCTTGGCGTTGACGCGCTTTCCTTCCGATTCCAAATAAATCGAACTGTCAAACTGGCTGGCTACCTGCACAAGCAAGGCAATCGGTCTTGCCTCCAACCCGTTTTCCAATTGAATCTGCACCATTTGTTTTTTCATAATCGCTACTCCTCCTTACTGCCAAGGCGATCGGCGAGTTCAGACAGTTTTCGCAGTCTGTGATTGACTCCCGACTTGCCCACCGGCGGATCCATCAGTTCACCCAATTCTTTCAGCGTGGCATTGGGATGCTCCTCCCGCGCTTTTGCGACAGCCCTCAAGCCTTCCGGCAATTCTTTAAAAGCGCCGCTCGCCTTTACGATCCTGATATCTTCCATCTGTTTGCAGAACGCGCTTACCGTCTTGCCGATATTGGCAGTCTCGCAGTTTACCCTGCGGTTTACGGAATTCCGCATGTCCTTTATGATCCTTGAATTCTCGTAATCCATGAGCGCAACGTGCGCTCCGATCACATTCAGGGTATCTACGATCTGCGCACCCTCTTTCAGATAGACGATAGGGTAATTCTTTCGCAACGTCATTCTGGCGTCAATTTCAAAGGACTGCAACAGACGGATCAGTTCCTGCGCCTGTGTCTCTCTCTTACAGGCGATCTCCAAGTGGTATGATTTGTCCGGATCGTTGACAGAACCGGATACAAAAAAAGCACCGCGAAGATAGGCTCTCCTGCAGCAGGATTTCTGTGTCAGACTGGGACCGGTCACCGCTTTGATTACACTCTGCATCTCTTCCGAACCCAATGCACGTTCTATATTAAATGTTTTCTTTAGTAATGTAAAGTACTTTCTGACCACTGCGGGATGATCGGTATGAAGCAGAATTTCATCCTTTTTGACTTCTCCGCAGAAGGAAAGAATTGCGGCGAGTTCCGCGATCCGGCAATGCCTTGCAGCACTGATCTGCTCCGCCAGTTCCTCTTTTACTTTTCCGGAAAACGACATATTCTTACTTCTTTCTGATTGCATCCTTCTCAATGTCTCGGTGTTCCAGACGGAACCCGTACTCCTCATAGCGCTGCATTCTCTCGCAAAGCGCATTTGCAAGCGTCACGCTTCTGTGCTTGCCGCCGGTGCAGCCGATCGCAACGACCAGCTGGTTCTTCCCTTCCAGAATGTAATTCGGAAGCAGAAAAGCAAGCATCTCTTCCAATTGATTGAGGAAGACGCCCGCTTCCGAAAAGCCCAGCACATAATCCCGTACCGCCTGATCATTCCCGCTCAAATTCCTCATCTCATCGAAATAATAGGGATTCGGCAGGAATCTGACGTCAAAAACCAGGTCCGCATCCGAAGGGATCCCATATTTGAAACCGAAGGAAACGATACTGACGAAAACCTTCTTGTGCGACTGATTTCTGACGAAGATTCGATCGATCTCCACCTTCAGTTCTCTGGTCAGCATCCGGCTGGTGTCAAGAATATAATCCGCGCGTTTTTTGATTGATTCCAGTTTCTCACGCTCTCTGGCAATCCCCACATCGATTCGATCGCCGCCCGCCAGCGGATGGATCCGTCTGGTTTCTTTGTAGCGCTTGATCAGCACGTCGTCGCTCGCCTCAAAAAACAGAACCTCATACGGGATGCCCGACTGCGTCAGTCCGTTTAAAACCGCATCCAACTCCTCGAACGCCTGTCCGCCGCGCACATCCACGCCGATCACGCCCTTTTCGATCTCGGAATTCGGCATGGACATCAACTCTGCAAATTTGGGGATCAGCGGAACCGGAAGGTTATCTACGCAATAATAGCCCGCATCCTCCAGCATTTTCAGGCAGGTACTTTTTCCCGCTCCGCTCATGCCCGTCACAATCACGAATCTCATAACTTCATATCCTCGCCCAGCATACACACTTCCGGCTCCAAATCCACCGAAAACCGTTCTGCAACCCGACTTCTCACCTCACGGATCAACGCCAGCACATCCTCCGCCGTGGCGTCTCCCAGATTAATCACGAAACCGGAATGCTTCTCCGATATCTGTGCACCGCCGACCCTGAAACCCTGCAAGCCGGCGTCTTGAATCAACTTTCCGGCGAAATATCCCGCCGGACGTTTGAATGTCGATCCTGCGCTCGGGAAGTCCAGGGGCTGCTTTGCAAGCCGTCTCTCCTTTAATTCCTCCATACGCGCACGGATCGCTTCCGCATCTCCGTTTTCCAGACGCAGCACCGCAGACAGCACGGCAAAGTCGCCTTGCTTCACCAGACTGTTTCTGTAGCCGTAGTTCATTTCTTCCGCCGATTTCTCAACAATAACGCCTGCTGCAAAATCATACAGCCGGACGCTTTGAATTACATCTTTCATTTCACCGCCGTATGCGCCGGCGTTCATTGTAATCCCGCCGCCCAGCGTACCCGGAATCCCGGAAGCGAATTCGAAGCCGGTAAGTCCCGCCTTTTGCGCCCGCGCCGCGATCCTGACAAGGAGCGTCCCCGCCTGCGCTTTGATTTCGTTCCCGTTTACCGTCATCTCACTCAAATTTTGATCGATCAGAACCACACAGCCGCGGTAACCCGCATCGCTCACCAGCAGATTGCTTCCGTTGCCGAGGATAAAAAAAGGCTCTTTTTCTGCGGAAAGGAGGCGGAGCAAAGCCACCGCCTCTTCTTCTGTTTTCGGTATGAGAAAATATGCCGCAAAACCGCCGATCTGAAAAGTCGTATGTTCGGACATCTTCTCCTTCACAAGAATCTGTTCCTGTGAAAGAAGCGCCCTGATCCGGGCAAGAACCTGTTCTTTCATCTGAATGCCATCCCGTATTGTTTCCTCTGAAGTCATCCCTCAAGGATCAACTTCGCGGAACCGTAAATTCCCGCGTCATTTCCGAGAGTCGCCAGTTTAAACTGCACCTTCCTGCCCGCATGGAATACATATTCCTGATAATATTTTTCGGACACGTGAAAGAGAATCTCACCGGCTTTGGATACGCCCCCGCCGATGACAAACGCTTCGGGATTGCAGATTCCGCTGATGATCGACAGACCCTTCCCCAGGTACCTGCCGTATTCGTCGATTATCTCAAGCGCCAGAGCATCTCCATCCTTCGCCGCATCGAAAACCGTCTTGGCGGTGATTGCACTGTTGCGCAGCACGCTCTCCTGATCCGAGTTCAGTAAGGCCCTGCTCGCGAGCCTGACAACGCCCGTTGCGCTTGCATACTGCTCGAAGCAGCCGTGATTGCCGCAGCCGCAGGCATCCGGCTCCCCGTCCTCGATATGAATATGTCCGATCTCACCGCCTGCGCCGAGATAGCCGACCAGCATCCTGCCGTTTACAATGATGCCGCCGCCGACTCCGGTACCGAGCGTCACCAGAACCATGTCTTTATAACCCTGTCCGCCGCCCTTCCACATCTCGCCGAGCGCAGCGACATTCGCATCGTTTCCGACCTTGACCTTCAGACCCGTAAGACCGGAAAGTTCGCCTTCCAGATCCACATCCTGATCCCAGTCAAGATTGACCGCCTTGTGTACGATTCCGTTTGCATCCACGGGTCCCGGAACGCCGATCCCGACGCCGATAACCTCGCTCTGATCCATCTGTTTCTTTGTCAGTTTCTCTTTGATTGCATCCGCAATATCGGGAACGATCGCAGATCCGCCGTTTTCAGTTCTGGTCGGAATCTCCCATTTATCGATCACGGTACCTTCTGTCGTGAACAAACCCATTTTGACTGACGTTCCGCCTACATCCACTCCAAAACAATATTGACTCATCTCATCCACCCTTCTATTCCGCTTCTTCGTCCTTCTGACTTTGACGTAAGGAATTCTGTACTCTTGCATAGAGCTCCTTGGCAGCGTTATATCCCATCTTCTTCTGACGGTAGTTCACGGCGGCGGACTCGCAGATGATCGCGAGGTTCCGTCCCGGACGAATCGGAATATTGTGACAGACCACCTGGTTGCCGAGGTATTCTATATATTCCTCTTCCAGACCGATTCTGTCGTAGTCCTTATCCCTATCCCACTCTTCGAGTCGGATCACCAGATCGATGGACTGGGTATCACGTACGGAGGACACGCCGAAGAGCATTTTTACATCCACGATCCCGATACCGCGCAGTTCAATCAAATGCTTCGTCACATCCGGCGCAGAACCGATCAGCGTATCATCGCTGACCTTGCGGATCTCGACCACATCATCGGTAACGAGACGATGTCCCCTCTTCACCAGTTCCAGCGCCGCTTCGCTCTTACCGATCCCGCTCTCTCCGGTAATCAGTACGCCTTCGCCGTAGACGTCCACCAAAACGCCGTGTACGGAAATACAGGGTGCCAACTTCACATTCAGCCAACGAATGATCTCCGCCATGAACGACGACGTCGCCTTTTTTGTAATCAGAACCGGAACCCCTCTGCTTCTTGCAACCTCCAGGAACAGATCATCCGGCTGCAACTCTCTGCAGAAGACGAAACAGGGCGCTTCCTCACAGATCACATGCTCGTAACGTTCCCGCCGAACCTTCTCGCTCAGACTTGCCATATAAGAGTATTCCACGTATCCGATAATCTCTACACGCGTCTTTTCGAAATGCTCGGTGTAGCCTGCCAACTGCAACGCCGGACGGTTGATATCGGGCTGAAGGATCTTGATTTCCTTCACATCGATCTCCGGTGTAAGGTTAATCAGATCCATTTTCTCGATCAAAGTACTCACTAATACCGCTGCCATAAAAAGAGTGTACCTCCTCTGCCATAATTATAGCAATTATACCATACCGCCCTATTGAATTCTAGGCATCCTTATGAAAAAACTCATAGACCGCGCCCGCTGCGCGCTCATTCATTCCGGGCACTTTCGCCAGCTCCTCCACGGATGCCGCTTTCAGTTCTTCAATGCCCGCAAAATGCCGCATCAATTCCAAGCGCCGCTTCGGTCCGACCTGCGGGATCTCATCCAGAACGGAACGGGTCTGACCTTTGCTTCTTAAATTGCGATGAAAGGTAATGGCGAAACGATGCGCTTCATCCTGAATTCTCGTGATCAGTTTGAAGCCTTCGCCGGAAGGATCCATCGGAATCTCCTCGTTTTGAAAGTACAGTCCTCTGGTTCTGTGGCGATCATCTTTCACCATACCGCAGACAGGAATCGAGAGACCCAACTTCCGCAGAATCTCTTCCGCAATGTTTACCTGTCCCCTGCCGCCGTCCATCAGAATCAGATCCGGAAACCGAACGAACTTCCCCTGCTTTACATTGCCGCTTTCCCGTTCCGCCAGCCCGTGCTCGAATCTCCTTGTCAGCACCTCTTCCATGCTGGCATAATCATTCGGTCCCTCCACCGATTTAATCTTGAATTTCCTGTAGTCGTTCCGTTTCGGTCTCCCGTTCTCATACACGACCATGGAACCGACCGAATCAAAGCCGCTGATATTGGAAATATCAAATGCCTCCATACGCTCGATCCCCGAAAGATCCAACAGGGCTTCCAGCTCCGCAACCGCCCCGCTCGTTCGCTTGATTTCCTTCCGGATCTTTTCCAGATCCTGTCTGAGCACAATCTGCGCATTCTTCTGCGCCAGCTCCACCAGTTTCTCTTTTTTGCCCTTCACCGGAATTCTGATTGTAACCTTCGCTCCGCGCATACTTCCAAGCCATGCTTCCAAAAGCGCCTGTTCCTCAATCGCATGGGACAGCACCAGTTCTTTCGGAACGGACGGTGTGCCGGAATAATATTGCTCGATGAAGGTCTTCAGAATCCCGGCGTCGCTCTCATCCTCCGTATGCTGCATATAGAAGTGCTCCCGTCCCATGATTTTCCCAGACCTTGAGAAGAACACCTGGATGATCACGTTTTCCTGCTCCCTTGCGATCGCCAGGATATCCTGATCGTCCGCGTTCAGATCGGTGATCTTCTGCTTCTGGGCGAGTTGACTCACGCTCCGGTAGAGATCTCTTGTTTCCGCTGCACGCTCATATTCCATTGTTTCTGCAAACTGCTCCATCTCGCTCTTTAAGAGACGAAGCAGCGGCTTATAGTTCCCGTTCAGAAAATCCAACGCCTTTTCGACATTCTTAAGATAAGCCTCCTGCGTAATCTTGCCGATGCAGGGCGCGTCGCACTGTCCGATGTGATAATAGAGACAGGTTTCCGTCTTCCTGCCGCGACAGGCTTTCAGCCGGTAAAGTTTACGCAGCAGTTCCAGCGTCTCCTTTACCGACGTCGCGGAAGTAAACGGCCCGAAATACTTCGCGCCGTCTTTCTTCACGTTTCTGGTCATATATACGCCCGGAAACCGCTCACCGATCGTCACCTTAATGTAAGGATAGGTTTTGTCGTCCTTCAGCATGGTGTTGTATTTCGGCTGATGTTCCTTGATCAGGTTATTCTCAAGGACAAGCGCTTCCATTTCGGAATCCGTCACCACATATTCAAACCAGTTGATCCGACTGACCATCTGCCGAATCTTCACGGTTTTCTTCGTACTCTCCCTGAAATAGGAGCGCACGCGGTTCCTTAAGATGACAGCTTTCCCCACATAGATGATGTGATCATCCGCATCATGCATGAGATAGACGCCGGGCTTATCCGGCAGTTTCTTCAATTCTTCCTGGATGTTAAATTGTCTCATTGCCTGTTATTCCAACCTTAGGATTCAAACCGGAACAGGTCGGTGGAATAGTATCTGTCCCCGCTGTCGGGAAGCAGCACCACAATGGTTTTTCCCTCGAATTCGGGACGCTTGCCGACCTGAACCGCTGCGTAGAGCGCCGCTCCAGAAGAGATTCCGACGAGGACACCCTCTTTTTCGGCAATTTCTTTTCCGAATTCGATCGCCTTCTCGTTTTCAACGGCTATAATCTCATCATAGACAGAGGTATTCAACGTGTTCGGCACGAAGCCTGCACCGATGCCCTGAATCTGATGCGGTCCCGCTTCTTTGCCGGAGAGCACCGCCGAGCTTGCCGGTTCGACCGCAATTACCCGCAGTGCCGGATTCTTCCCCTTCAAGTACTCGCCCGCACCGCTGATCGTTCCGCCGGTACCGACGCCCGAAACAAAGGCGTCCACCTTTCCTTCCGTATCGTTCCAGATCTCCGGCCCCGTCGTCTTTCGATGCGCTTCCGGATTCGCGGGATTCTCAAACTGCGACGGGATGAAACTGTTCTTCATTTCCTTGTGCAGTTCGTTCGCCTTTTCAATCGCACCTTTCATCCCCTTGCTTCCGTCGGTCAGCACGAGTTTTGCACCGTATGCCCTGATGATATTTCTGCGCTCCATGCTCATCGTCTCCGGCAGTACAATGATTATCCGATAACCCTTTGCCGCCGCAATGGCAGCAAGTCCGATGCCGGTATTGCCGGAAGTGGGTTCGATAATTGTATCTCCCGCTTTCAGTTTGCCCGTTCGCTCCGCATCCTCGATCATCTCCTTTGCGATCCTGTCCTTGACGGATCCCGTCGGATTCAAGTATTCCAACTTCGCTAAAATCCGCGCTTTCAATCCGAGCGCTTCCTCCAGATTCACAAGTTCGACCAACGGCGTATTGCCGATCAGACCGACGGTTCCTTTATAAATATTAGCCATGATGATTCCCTCTTTTCTTTCCGTATATAAAATATCGTTTCAATCAAATCACTTTTTGTTCTGTTCCTATGTTATCGCATTCCGAACATTCTGTATATAGACGATCGACTTACAGCGCTCGAAATGCTTCGTCCAGATCTTCGATGATATCGTCAATGTGTTCGGTACCGATCGATAAACGGATCGTGTTCGGTCTGATCGCCCGTCTCACCGCATCCGGATCTTCCGGATCCACAAAGGTCGCCGTGATCCCGAAATCAGGAAGTGTATGTGCCAGAAGATTGTATGTTCCGCCGTAAATATTCCTGGCTGCCACAATATGATCCCCAGCATGCGCAACCGTTTCAAAAACATAACTGATTGCCGCTGCACCGGAGCCGACCGCCAATGCAGCCACGCCGCCCTCCAATGCCGCGATTCTCTGCTCGAATACTGCCTGCGTCGGATTGGTCAATCTCCCGTAGATATTGCCGGCGTCTCTTAAACCGAACCGATCTGCGGCATGTTGACTGTTGTGGAACACATAAGAGGAAGTCAGATAGATCGGAACCGCCCTTGCATCGGTCACCGGATCGGGACTTTCCTGCCCTGCATGAAGTTGTTTCGTTTCGAACTTGAAATTTCTCTCCTGATAAGTCTTTTTTTCCATTGTTTTGTCCTCTCGTTTCGTTTCTTTTCGTTGATTCGATCTGTGGATATAAAAAAGCCAATGCCTCTTTTCCGGGCATTGGCTGCAGTTTCCTGATCTTTACAGGCTATTCCTTGATCATACGACAAGAAAGCCTTGCTCCGCAGTCATTCTTTTTCCCGGAGATGGGCATCGGCAACATACACATACAGCAAAGATTGATCTGAAAATTCATTTGCTTCATCTTGTCGTTTCCCTTTCTTTCATCGTAAGTTAAAAAATAAAACCTATCAACATGATAGGATTATACCCCCCCAACTCCTATAGTGTCAATCCTTTTTTTGATTTTTTCATGCATTTTGAAATCACAGCAAATCAGACAGGCGGCGTGCGTCGATATACTTGTTCACCACATCGTTCAAGCCTTGCCAGAACCCGATTGTTTTGCACCTGTCGCGCCGTTTACAGCCGCTTGCTCCCTCCGCCAGACAGGAGACCGGCGCAAGATCTTTCTCCGTGGTTCTTAAGATCTCGCCGATCGTATAGTCTTCCGGCGCTCTGGTGAGACGATATCCGCCGCCTTTCCCCTGCACGCCTTCCACCAGCCGGTGCTTTTTCAGCGCCGGCAGGATCTGTTCGAGATATTTCAGCGACAAGTCCTCTCGCGCCGCCACATCCTTCATCGGGACATAGCCGTCTCCCTGGTTGGCTGCCAGATCAATCATGACCCGCAGCGCATATCTTCCTCTTGTAGAAATCATTTCCTGCCTCCGTCATCTGTTTCTATCTCTGATTTTAACACCTTTTACTCCTGTTTTTTCTTCCCTTTTCTACTGTTGTAATCCTCTACAGCCAGTTTGATTGCTTCTTCCGCCAGCACGGAACAGTGCAGTTTGTGCGCGGGAAGCCCGTCAAGCGCTTCCGCCACCGCCTGATTGGTCAGTTTTTCCGCTTCGCGTAAGGGTTTTCCCTTGATCAGTTCCGTCGCCATGGAGCTTGAGGCGATCGCGCTGCCGCAGCCGAAGGTCTCGAACTTCACATCCTCGACGATTTCATCCGCACTGACTTTTAAATAGATTTTCATGATATCTCCGCAGACCGGATTTCCCGCCTCACCGACCCCGTCCGCATTCTCGATCGAGCCCACGTTCCGCGGCTGTCTGAAATGATCCATCACCTTTTCACTGTATAATGCCATCTTTCTACCTCCTGATTTCTTCCCTTTTGTCTTCTCATTGATTCTACCCGTTACGCAGAGACGATCCTCACTCCGCAAACAGATGCGGTCGCTTTCCGCATTCCAGATCTTTCCAGAACGGAGACATATTTCTCAAATAGGCAACCACATCCCTCACCGCTTCGATCAGATAATCGATTTCTT
>CAZNCH010000023.1:0-23854 GCA_964571555.1 uncultured Lachnospiraceae bacterium
ATGATCTTGAGTCCGCCCGCTGCTCTGGATTCCTAATCCAGTTTAATATCGGTACCGCGACCCTCCATGTTGGTAGCGATCGTTACCGCACCGTGAATTCCCGCATCCGCCACGATCTCCGCTTCCAGTTCATGGAACTTCGCATTCAGCACCTTATGGTCGATGCCGCGCTTCCTGAGCATGATGCTGAGTTCCTCGGACGCTTCGATGGTAATGGTGCCGACCAGAATCGGCTGCCCCGTTGCATGGACTCTCTCGATCTCGTCGCAGATCGCACGCAGTTTCTCTCTTCTGGTCTGATAGACGGCGTCCTGCAAGTCAACACGCGCAACCGGACGGTTCGTCGGGATCTCAATGACATCCATCCCGTAGATATCGCGGAATTCCTTCTCCTCTGTGAGCGCGGTACCGGTCATACCGCATTTTTTCTCGAATTTATTGAAGAAGTTCTGGAACGTGATCGTTGCAAGCGTCTTACTCTCGCGCTTTACCTTGACGTGTTCCTTCGCTTCGATCGCCTGATGAAGACCGTCGGAATAACGGCGCCCCGGCATGATACGTCCGGTGAACTCATCCACAATCAGAACCTGTTCGTCCTTCACGACATAATCCTGATCACGGAACATCAAATAATGCGCACGCAGCGCCAGAATCATATTATTCTGAATCTCAACATTCTCCGGATCGGCAAGGTTCTCAATCTGGAAGAACTGTTCCACTTTCTTCACGCCTTCCGCAGTCAGAGTGACGAATTTATCCTTCTCGTTGACAATGAAGTCGCCGGTCTCTTCCCGCTCGACGCCCATGATGGCGTCCATCTTGGTCAGCGCTTCCATATCCGCGCCGCGCTGTAACTGTTTCGCCAGAATATCGCAGACTTCATATAACTTCGTGGACTTCCCGCTCTGTCCGGAAATGATGAGCGGCGTACGGGCCTCATCGACCAGAACGGAGTCGACCTCGTCGATGATCGCATAGGCGAGGTCCCGCAGTACCAACTGTTCTTTATAGATGACCATGTTGTCACGCAGATAATCGAAACCGAGTTCATTGTTCGTGACATAGGTGATGTCGCAGGCATAAGCCTCGCGTCTCTCCTCCGGCTTCATGGAATTGAGCACGCAACCGACCGTCAGACCGAGGAACTCATGAACCTGCCCCATCCACTCCGCGTCACGGCTTGCCAGATAGTCATTGACGGTAACGACGTGAACGCCGCGTCCGGTCAATGCGTTCAGATAGGCAGGAAGCGTTGCCACAAGGGTCTTACCTTCACCGGTCTTCATCTCCGCAATTCTTCCCTGATGCAGGATGATACCGCCGATGATCTGCACTCGGTAATGTTCCATCTTGAGCACGCGTCTCGCGGCTTCCCTGACAACGGCATAAGCCTCTGGCAGAAGATCGTCAAGCGTCTCCCCTGACGCAAGCCTTCTCTTGAACTCTCTGGTCTTTTCCTTCAATGCCGCATCGGACAGCGCCATCATCGCATCGCGATAGGATTCGACCCGATCTACTGTATCTGTGATTAATTTCAGTTCTCTCTCGCTGTGTGTACCGAAAATTTTCTCAACTAATTTCATCTGCTGCTCAAACGCTCCGTTTCTGCTATAAAGCTAACCTATATTGTAGCAGAAACCCCATTTCGATTCAATGCGGCAACTGTAAAACTTTTGTAAACAGACAGCGATTCCGTATAAGGAGCTCTTGCGATCCCGTGTTCCGTAATGATGGCGGTGATCAGTTCATGTTCCGTCACGTCGAAGCAGGGATTATAAGTCTTGACCCCTTCCGCCGTCATCTTTTTCTCATACCAGAGATCCGTGATCTCACTGCCGTCCCGCACCTCGATCGGGATTTTTGCACCGCTGTCGATACTGAGATCGATCGTCGAAGACGGCGCACAGACATAAAACGGAATCTCGTAATGCTTTGCCAGGATCGCAACGCCGCTCGTTCCGATCTTATTCGCCGTATCTCCGTTTGCCGCCACACGGTCGCAGCCGACGAAAATCGCCTGAATCCGTCCCTCTTTCATCACCGTGGACGCCATGTTATCACAGATCAGCGTCACATCCAGCCCTGCTTTCCGCAGCTCATAAGCCGTCAGCCGCGCCCCCTGCAGGAGCGGACGCGTCTCGTCCGCATAGATGTGCAGTCCGTAACCCTTCTCATGTGCCAGATACAGCGGCGCGGTTGCCGTACCGTAGCGGCTCGTCGCAAGTTGTCCGGCATTGCAATGGGTGAGTACCCCCTCGCCCGGCGCAAGCAGCGTCAGCCCGTATTCGCCGATTGCCTTGCAGATCGCGATATCCTCTTCCTGAATCCGTACCGCTTCCGCCTTGAGACGTTTTCTCAAGCCTGCAACGCCCTCGTCCGCATGGTGACATACGACCTGCTCCATGCGATGGAGCGCCCACGATAAGTTCACCGCGGTCGGTCGGGACGAGTTCAGATATTCCGCCGCCCGGTGCAGCGCTATGCGAAACGTCTCGTAGTCCTGCGTTTCAATTTCCAGCGCCGCAAGATAGAGTCCGTAAGCGGCTGCAACGCCGATGGCTGGCGCGCCGCGCACCTGCAGGAGATGGATCGCGCGCCAAATCTCCTCCTGCGTCTTCAGAGGAAGTATGACTTCCTCATTCGGCAGTTTCGTCTGATCAATGATGAGAAGCGCTCTGTTTGCCGCATCCAGCGCAACCGTGTCATAAGTCAGTCCCGTCTTCATCTTCTTCTCCTTCTCTGCGGTATTGCCGATCCTTGCCGAAACAAAGAAAAAGGGGAACGCATCTCGCGTTCCCCCGTTCAGTGAACGATTATAATTCCGGCTCGATCAGCCCGTAGGTATTCCCTTTTCTCTTATAAACCACATTCACCTGATCCGTTTCCGCATTGCAGAACACGTAGAAACTGTGTCCGAGCAGTTCCATCTGGATGCAGGCGTCCTCGGGATACATCGGCTTGATATCAAAGCGTTTGGAACGAACGATCCTGATCTCTTCCTCTTCATGGAAATCCATTTCCAGGAATTCCTGCTTGAAATTGGATGCGCCGTGCTTGGAGTCGATCAGTTTGTTCTTGTACTTCTTCAACTGTCTCTCAATGATCTCCTCTACGAGATCGATCGAAACATACATATCATTGCTGACCTGCTCGGATCTGATGATACTTCCCTTCACGGGAATGGTAACTTCGATCTTCTGCCTGTCCTTTTCAACGCTCAAGGTAACGTGAATTTCCGTGTCCGGTGTGAAATATCTCTCAAGCTTTCCGATCTTGTCCTCTACTGCTGTCCTGAGACCGTCCGTAACCTCAATGTTCTTACCGACAATCGTAAATCTCATACCCGTCACTCCTTTCCGCCTAAGCGGCAGTGATTCAATTCGTACATTCAGTATAGCACATACTGAATTGTTTGTAAAAGTTTGCAAAATCGTCGCACATTGGCTGAAATTCGTCGCATTTCACAAAACGTTCGTTCTGATCCTTTCGGAAACCGATCCGAACCGTTCGGTGGATAAGGTGGATAACTTCGTGCATAAAACCATTTCTTGCCGTTTACCCGCCCCTTTTCTGTGGATAAAATCTTTTTGTGATTTTCTCGATTTCCTATTGACTTTTCGGCTTTTGTGCATGGTTAACAAAGTTTATTCCGATGCGCCCTTTTTCTTCATGTAGAGCAGGAAGCAAACCACCAGAACCACACCGGCAGGCAGGGAGATCCATGTGAGATCGAGCATGCCGAAGAGTCCCGCCAGAATGTAGCAGACAAAGGAAATCGCCGCAACGGAAATCGCATAGGGCAACTGCGTCTCCACGTGGTCAATATGATTACAATGCGCGCCGGCGGAGGACATAATCGTTGTATCGGAAATCGGAGAACAGTGATCGCCGCAGACTGCGCCTGCAAGACAGGCGGAAATGCCGACGAAGAACAAACTGCTCTGCTCCGGAAAAATCACGGATACGATCGGGATCAGGATACCGAAAGTGCCCCAGGAAGTACCGGTCGCAAAGGAGACGATACAGGCAACGATGAAAACAATTGCCGGAAGCGCCCACTGCAGCCCCTGCGCATTCGCCATGACGCTCTGTACAAAGCCCGCCGCATCCAGAAAGCCCGTCATACTCTTGAGCGAAGTTGCCAGCGTCAGGATCGTAATCGCGGGAACCATGGAAATGAAGCCCTTGGGAACGCATTCCATCGCTTCATTGAAAGTAACTACCTTTCTTACCACCAGATAAATCACAATCAGCACAAGGGCAATGATGCTGCCCCAGGGAAGTCCGACATAAGCGTCCGTATTCGAAAACGCATCGATGAAACTGCCCGCTTCGATGGCCTGGTAGCCGTTATAGAGCAGACCCCAGACGCAGCATGCGATCAGAACAAGAATCGGAAGGATCAGATCGAACAGTTTTCCTTTCGGCGGCTGCTCTGGTCCGTCCACACGAAGCGTTCTCTCTTCTTCCTCGGAAAGCACCAGAGAACTTAAATCTCCGGTCTCTTCCGCTTTCTTCTCAAACGCCTTCATCTTACCGAAGTCGAAATTCAGAACACAGAGAACAACAATAAAAACCAGGGTAAGAATCGAATAGAAATTATAGGGAATCGCACGAACGAAAAGTTCAATCCCCGAATAGGAGTCGGACTCCACGCAGCCGGAAACTGCCGCAGCCCAACTCGAAATGGGTGCAATCATACAGATCGGAGCAGCCGTTGCGTCGATTAAATATGCCAGTTTCACACGGCTGATCTTTTTGGAATCGGTCACCGGAGCCATGACGGAACCGACCGTCAGGCAGTTGAAATAATCATCGATAAAAATCAGCACGCCCAGCAGAAACGTTGCCAGACCGGCGCCGACCTTCGTTTTGATATGCTTCTCCGCCCAGGCGCCAAAGGCTCTGGAAGCGCCCGATTTGTTCACGAGCGCAACGATGATGCCGAGGACAACCAGGAAAACCAGGATTCCCGCGTTGTCCACAACGGAAGTGGAAATGCCGTCCACCACCGCGAAGTTCACGGTATCCATGAAACTGCACTCCGCCGCCATCAGCGCGCCGAGGACGATACCGATGAACAGAGACGAATAAGCTTCCTTGGTAATGAGCGCCAGGAGGATGGCAACCAGCGGCGGAACCATCGCCCAGAAAGTACCGACGAAATTCCCTGCGCCGCTTGCATTGACGAGGATGATGAGCGATGCCATTACAACGAAAATAATCGCAGCCAGCAATGCTGATTTCTTTTTCATTTTATCTTCTCCTATCTGCAGAAACCCCTCTGCATATCATTTGCACCGATACTTCATCGTGCTAAATCATTATAGCAATAAAGACCTCTGTTCTGCAATAGATTTAGAAGATTCTTCTCACATCCAGAATCGCTCTGTAGCCGACCTGCGAAACCTTGATTCCGGTCTTTGCCGTCGACGCATGCACGAGCATACCGTTTCCGATATAGATGCCGACGTGACCGGAATAACATACAATATCACCGGGCTGCGCATTGCCGATACCGCCGACGCTGTAACCGCAGCCTCTCTGCGCACCCGAAGAGTGCGGCAGCGATACGCCGAAGTTTCGATATACGCTCATGACGAAACCGGAGCAGTCCGCTCCGTTTGTCAGGCTGGTTCCGCCGAACACATACGGATTGCCGACAAACTGCAAAGCAAAATTGGCAACCGAGGAACCGTAACCGCTGCCGGATGCGGCATAACTTGCACCCGCGCCCGTCGCAGGCTGGTTCTTCTTGCCCGACTTCTTCGCTGCGGCATTTGCTTTCTTACGTTCTTCTTCCTCTTTCTTCAGTCGAGTTTCCTCTTCCTTCTTGGATTCCGCCTGAACGAATTCGGTACGAACGATCACATATTCTTTGTTGATCCAGCCGTCGCCTTCTTCGATCGACACCTTGCACCATTCGTCCGTTTCTTCCAGAACGGTCAGACGGTCTTCCATCCCGACAAGACCGAGTACCGAAGAATTGATGTCCGATCCTTCTCGCACTTTTAAGGTGGTGGTATTGACCACCGCGACGCGCTTTCCGACCTTGGCAGCCAGCGCAACCGCTTCTTCACCCGTCACGACATACTGACCCTTGACGTAACCGATACAGGTACCGGATTGAATCTTGTACCAGTCGCCCTCTTTTCCGAGCCATACGCCGGCGGACTCGTCATACAGCTTCCCGACGATTTCACTCTCTTCGCTGGCGGTCTCTCTGACGTTGACCCAGCCGTTACACTGTGCAATGATCGTATTGGAAAGATCCTCTTCCCCCTCCGGTGTGGCGCTGCCGACGATGCTGGTCTGTAAGGAGGGCACCGCATTCGGATCGGCTTCCTTTGCGCCTCCCGTATGCTCCACCGTGGTGACCGCAACCGTAGCGGCGTCACTTGCGGAACCGGCAACGCCGTTGTTCTCGGCAACCGCTCTGGATGCAGGCGTTTCCACCTTCGCAATCTCGCCGGAAAAGGCGGCAGCCGCTCCCGGCTCCGCACTTGCAACCAGCATACCGTCTTCCGTCTCCGCCTGCACCTTCGCCGCCGTCTTCTTCTGGCTCCTTGCGATCTCCGCCTTGATATCACTCAGAGAAATCCCCTCTCCCGACGCGAGCGCACCGCCTGCAGCCGGAAGATAGGTAGATGCAAAGACTTCGGTCTGTGGCAGACCGGTAAGAAGCAGGGCGGAAAGTACGCCTGCAGCTGTGATTTGTACAAATGGTTTCTTCATCCTTCTCAAAAATACAATCCTCAAATACCGCGATCTTACACGGAATGAGCGGAAGATCGCGGCTTAAAATGTTACAAAAATGTTACGTTTATCATACTAGAAAACGGCAGTCTTGTCAAACCCCGCCGACTACATCAGATACTCCAATACGCTTGTAATGGCGTTCGCACCGTCGCCGACGGCGGTCGACACCTGGCGAAGGCGTTTCGTGCGCACGTCGCCCGCAGCGAAGACGCCGGCAAGATTCGTCTTGCAGTCCTCTCCCGCCACGATGTAGGCATGATCGTCAAGCGCAAGATCGGTCTCTCTGTAGAACTCGCTGTTCGGCTGTGTGCCGACCGCCACGAAGACGCCGCTGACGGGCAGTGTGGTCGCCTCGTTCGTTTTCACATTTCGAAGCGTCACCGATTCCACCGCATTCTCCCCGTTGATCGCATCCACAACGCTGTCCCAGCAGACTTCAACGTTCTCCGTTGCCAGCAGACGCGTCTGCAGAACCTTCGCGGCGCGCAGTTCGTTTCTCCGATGCACCAGATAGACCTTACGGCAACCTCTTGCCAGGAAGATCGCATCTTCCACCGCAACGTCTCCGCCGCCGATCACTGCCGTATCCTTATTCTTAAAGAACGCGCCGTCGCAGGTCGCGCAATAGGAAACACCCATTCCCGCAAGTTCCGCTTCCCCGGCAACGCCCAGCTTGCCCGGATGATTCCCGCTTGCAATGATGACGGTGCGGGAAGAAAAATCACCCTCGTCGGTATGGATGATTTTCACGGGATCCTCCAGTTTGGCGGACAGGATTACCGCTTCCTTACGCTCCACGCCGATCTTGTCAACATGTTCGGACATCTTGCTGCCCAGATCAAAGCCGTTGATCTCCGGCAGTCCGGGGTAATTATCCACCTCGTAGGTATTCAGGATCTGCCCGCCGCCCATGGGGTTCTGTTCGAGCAGCAGGGTCTTCAATTCGGCTCTGCCCGCATAGATGGCTGCCGTCATGCCGGCAGGACCGGCGCCCAGAATAATCACATCATACAAATTCTCCATAAGACTCCCTTTCTTGTAAGGAACAACTAACCGATAAACTGGAACGCACAGTAGCCGGCATAGATCAGCAGCAGCGCGATACCCTGATAACGTTTTAATTTCCCTGTCAGCAGCGCCGGAATCGTAAGCAGCAGCATCACCGCAAACATCACCGGAAGATCCACCACGTAGGAAGCGTTCCAACCGGCGATCCGCTTCTGGGTCGGAACATCAAAGGGTGCCAGCGTGACGGACAGCCCGCACACCAGAACCAGATTGAACAGGTTCGCGCCGATAATATTGCCCAGAGACAGCGCGCCGTGCCCCTTGATCAGCGCCGTAATCGCCGTCACCAGTTCCGGCAGCGAAGTTCCAAGCGCTACGAAAGTTAAGGCGATCACCGTCTGCGGCACGCCCATTTTCTCGGCGATCACCGTTCCGTTGTCCACCAGCAGTCTTGCACCGACCGCAATGAAGACCGCACCGATCACCAGCAGCAGCAATTCCTTCCAAAGAGGAGAATCCGTAACGTCCGGCAGCGGTTCCGTCTGTATTCCGCGCACCTC
This sequence comes from uncultured Lachnospiraceae bacterium, assembly GCA_964571555.1. GTDB lineage: Bacteria > Bacillota > Clostridia > Lachnospirales > Lachnospiraceae > UBA2868. Next base: position 8,328 of record CAZNCH010000023.1, read on the forward strand.
TTTCCCCGCAGTCACCGCCTGCCGCACCAGAACGATCATATATGCGGCGAAAATCATCAGCAAAAGAATGCCCATGATCCTCGTGAAACCGCCGTTGACGTATGCGACAACCGAGAAAAACACAGCGGAAGCAAAGAAAAAGAGCAGCGGTATTTTCAGCGGCTTTTGCTCCACGACGGAAGGCGAAATGGTGACCGTCAGCGCCGCAATCAGGGCTGTATTGCAGATGATGGAACCGATCGCATTGCCGTAAGCCATGCTGCCGTAGCCCTCTACGGCGGACGTCGCCGAGACCATCACCTCGGGAAGCGTCGTTCCGATGGAAACGACCGTGGCCCCGATCAGCAGTTCCGGCACATGAAAACGTTCCGCAATGCCCGTCGCACCGTCAACGAACCAATCTCCGCCTTTGATCAGCAGTACCAGACCCACTGCAAACAGAATCACAGGTAGTAACATTTTGCCCTCCGTTATTTAGAAAAATATACCTTTGATGAAAATTTCCAATCCGATCAGAATCAGAATGACGCCACCCAGAAACTCCGCCTGTCCTGAGAATCTCGTCCCGAAACGTTTCCCGAGGAGAAGACCGGCATAACTGATGAAAAAGGTCACCACTGCAATGATCAGCGCTTCGAGCAGCGCCATCTTCCATGTCAGATCCGAAATCGTGAAGCCGACGGAAAAGGCGTCGATACTCGTTGCAATTCCCTGCAGCAGCAGTGCGCCGGGCGCAAGTCCCGTTTCATGCGCCGTCGTTTTGCCGCAAATTCCCGCAAGCAGCATCTTCCCGCCGATATAGAGCAACAGGAGCAGAGCGATCCATGGGATGATGCGCTCCAGCTGCGCAAAACAGCGCACAACGTTGTGGATACAGACCCAGCCGAGCATCGGCATCAGCGCCTGGAAGAACCCGAAAGTTCCCGCAATGAGGCAACTCTTTTTCCTCCGCAGGAACGGTTCGTTCATCCCGTTTGCCAGCGACACGGAAAACGCATCCATCGCAAGCCCGACGCCGAACAATATGCTGTTGATATAAAATAGGATGTCCGTTTGCATTGATTCTTTCCGCTCAGATCCAGCCGCCGTCGATGCGGATCACCTGCCCCGTCAAATAGGGAGTCGCTTCCGCCAGATACCGCACCAGCGATGCGACCTCTTCCGGCTTCCCTAAACGGTCTGCCGGAATCTGACGAATAATCTCCCGCTTTTCTTCTTCCGTCAGGTGCGAATTCATCTCCGTATCGATCATTCCGCACGAAATTGCGTTCACGGCGATCCCGCTTGGCGCAAGTTCCCTGGCGAGCGCCCTTGTGAATGCATTCAAGCCTCCCTTGGATGCGGAATAAGCCGTTTCCATGGAAGCGCCGACCTCACCCCAGACGGAGGAAATATGAATGATTCTGCCTTCGTGCTTGGCAAGGAAGTACGGAATTGCGAGCCTTGCACAGTAAAAGGGGGCGTCCAGATTGACGCCCATGATCTCACGCCAGGCTTCTGGCGTTTCTTCGGTGATCAGATTCACCTGCGAAAGGCCTGCGTTGCTCACCAAAACGTCCAGATCCCTCACATTGCAAAACAGCCGCTCGCACACGGCGGGATCCTTGAGATCTCCGACAAAGGTGCCGCATTCTATCCTGTATTGCGCGCTGAGTGCCGATGCCAGCGCCTTCAATTCCCGCTCCGCCGTCCTACAGGTCAGCAGAAGATCGAAGCCTGCCTGCGCCAGCGCTTTGGCACACGCCGCGCCGATTCCCCGCGACGCCCCGGTCACCATTGCTGTTTTCCTTCTCATTAAGACCCCCCGCATATTGAATCTATTTTCTTATATTTCAGTGATTTTTGCAACTGCTTTATCGTTTTCTTCTGCTCAGCCGAACGAAAATCCCCGTCAGGAGAAGGAGCGTCGGAAGCAGCACCGCCAATACCGCGAAGCCGAAGAAGAAGACGGCTCTGGGAACGGTGAAACTTTCCGCCATGTAACGCTTGACCGGAATCGAAAGTCCGCTCTCCTCACCCTTCATTCTGGCGATCATGTTCGTAACGAGTTCGAAATTGCTTCCGGACACCAGGGCGTCCGCCTGTTCGGAGAGAAGATTCTCCGTCGTGGCAAGGAAGAACTCCGTTTCCTGCTCTTCCTCCGTCTGCTTCGTGACATAGACGGCAACCGCAAAGGGACCTTCGGGGTCTCCCGCTTCCTTCTCCCAGTGATCCACGCTGTTCTTCACATAGGATTCTTCGGAAGTGGTCAGAATCTGATAGACGATCGCCGCATCCGCGCCCTCCTGCTCCGTAACGCGGAGTCCCTGCGCATAAGGCATCAGAACATATCTCTGTTGGTTGAAGATGTCCGCAGACAACACCGTTGTACTGACTTCCGGAAGCAACACAAACTGATTGTCATAGTAGCGGCTCGCCGCGGGATCCGCCACAATGCCGTTTTCAAAGTGCAAACCATAATCAGCGAAGACGCCGGTCAGATTCGGCAGTCCCGTTTCCATCCAGGAAGTCACAAACACCGCTTTGCCGCCGTGATCCAGATAGGTCTTCACTTTGGCTGCGTCTTCTGCCGAGAAATCCCTCGTCGGCGCCAGCACCGCGATGCCTGCCGCATCTTCCGGAATTTCCTGCACTTCCATCAGATTCAGCGTTTCGATCTGCACATTCTGCTTCTCAATCGCTTTTTGCAGCGCGCCACCGATGGAGAGTTCCTCATGTCCGCAAATCTGATAGAGTTTGGGCATATCGTCGCTGATGACGTAAGCGATCGCGCCGGTGATCTGTCCCTCTCCGTCGAACCCGGTCGTTTTCTGCTGATAGGTCGTATAATCGAGTTCCGTCTCATAGAGATCCGAATTCGGAATGACTTTGAATCGCTTGTCGCTCTCGACAATGAGGGAACCGCTCTCGATCGTTTGGTCGGAATACTGCGAGATGAATGCCGGATAAAGGGACGGCTCCTTATATTCCACCGTAATGTGATCGCTTTGATTCACGTAATTCTTCAGCAGACGGTCAACGATCGAATCCGTGCCCGTTTGGGAAGAAAGGGTATAAATCGTAATCTCTTCGTCCAGATTCTGCAGAAACTCCTCGGTCGAATCCGTAATTCCGTACAGTCCTTCGTCTGTCACATCGAACTGCTTGTACCGATCCGGCAGCAGAGAAACACCGTAATTGAGCAGAACCGCGGCAGCGATCACCGCTGCAATCAGCAAAACGGAAAAAGCGCCTCTTTGCAGCCGTTTGGTTGCATAACTAAAACGCTTCTTCTGTAATACTTCGTAAGTAAAGAACAGGAACAGCGCGGACAGCGTAATGAAATAGAGGAAACTCGGCAGATCCGCCACGCCGTCGAAAAAGGTCGTGATTCGTTCCCTGAAACTGTACCAACGCAACACCTTCGTGATGAGATTGCCTTCCGCTGAAAATGCCTGCGTGATCCCCGACATCATATAGCCGATAAAAAGGAAGACGAAAGAAAGCGCCGCCGCCACGATTTGGTTCTCCGTGATCGAAGATACGAACATGCCGATAGCGATGCAGGCCGCACCGTAGACGAAAAAGCCCAGGATCGCAATATAGGTCTCCCGATAAGGCACCTTGCCGTAGAGCCCCAGGAACAGCGGCAGAATGCCGCTGAAGAGAATCGGGATCAGGAAGACCGTCACCATGGCAAAGTATTTGCCGAGGATCACAGAGATCGTTTTCACCGGTGCCGTATAGAGCAGTTTATCCGTGTTCTGCTTCCGATCCTCTGTCATGACCCGCATGGTCAATATCGGAAGCGCCAGAAGCACGACGAATACGATGGAAGACAACACGATCGCCACATAAGGATAGCCCTGCCCGAGATTATAGATACTGAAATAGAGACCGATGAAAAACAATAACGCCGCAATGAAAACATAGCCGATGACGGAATGAAACACCGCCTTTAATTCTCTCTTATATACCGCTGACATTTTCCACCTCTTTCTCATCCTCCCTGCCGGTCAGCTCAATAAATACTTCCTCTAAGGACGTGCTCTTAAAAAACATCTCAAGGATCGGAAGCCCCGCTTCCGCACAGGCGAAGAACACGGCTTCCCGCAGATCCGTATGCCGATCCGTTTCGATTGAAAATGCGCTTCCCTCATCGGTCTGCTTCTCATCGCAGTTGACGACTCCATCCATCGTAAGAATTCGCTCCCGTATTTGGGTTCCGTCTCCATTCACGACCAAATGCAGCAGTTTCCTGCCCGCCGTCAAGCGGGTTAAATTCTCCGCCGTATCCTGTGCAACCAGTTTTCCTTTTGAAATAATCATGATCTCGTCGCAGACGGCGCTCACCTCCGAGAGAATATGAGAACTTAAAATCACCGTATGCTCCCTGCCCAGTTCTCTGATCAGATCTCTGATTTCAATGATCTGCAGCGGATCCAGACCGACCGTCGGCTCATCGAGAATGATGATCGAGGGCGAGCCGATGAGCGCCTGCGCGATGCCGACCCGCTGTTGGTAGCCTTTGGAAAGATTTCTGATCAGACGCTCCCGAACGTCCGTAATCCCTGTCTTCCCGCTGACGCGCCTGATCTCATCCGTGATCTGTAACTGCGGGAATTTCTTCAGTTCGCAGACGAACCTTAAATATTCCGTCACCGTCATATCCAGATACAACGGCGGAACTTCCGGCAGATAGCCGATCTGGGTTTTCGCCTTTTCCGGCTGCCTGAACATGTCATACCCGTTGATCACAACACTGCCTTCGTTAGCGCACAGGTATCCCGTGAGCAGGTTCATCGTCGTAGTCTTGCCCGCGCCGTTCGGTCCGAGCAGGCCGTAGATCTGCCCGTCACGGATCGCGAAGTTCAAATGATCCACCGCAAGATGATTTCCGTATCGCTTCACAAGATCTGTTACTTCAATCATAGTCTTCCCCTTCTTTCTGCATCATTGTTCCCTACTATACACCGAAATTATGTCCTTTCTGTGAAATCAGAAACAGAAGAGGACTCCCAAAGGAGCCCTCCCTGATTGGATATGTGCATCGGGTGAAACCACCGATGAAACATCTTATTTATTCTCTTTCTTGGATACAACGTCGAAGATAACGGCTGCAAGCAATACAAGACCCTTGATTACCTTCTGCCAGTTCATGTCGACACCCATGATGGACATACCCTGGTTGATAATACCCATCAGAAGCGCACCGACGATCACGCCCGGAACCGTTCCGATCCCGCCGTATGCGGAAGCGCCGCCGATGAAGCAGGAACCGATTGCATCCATCTCATAGTTCTGACCGTAAGTCGGCTGCGCGGATGTCATACGGGCAACGGTGATCATACCTGCGATTGCCGCCAGGAAGCCCATGTTCGTATAGGCACGGAAGAATACCATCTTGGTATTGATACCGGAAAGTTCCGTCGCTTTCTGGTTCCCGCCGACTGCATAGAAGTAACGACCGATCGTCGTGTTGCTGGTGATATAGCCGTAGATCAGGATAATGGCAACCACCCATGCGAGAACGGTAGGAATCCCCTTGTAGTTCGCCAGTTGATAGAAAAACCATACCAATACGGCGACAATCAGAACCGTCTTAATGATCATCGGCGTCAACGCTTCCACGGTATAACCCTTTCTCTGCTTGCTGACACGGTCGAAAACCTGAATCAGCACATAAATTACCGCAATGACGATACCGGCGACAAGACAGGTGATATTCAAGCCCTGTCCGGTTCCGAGGAAGTCTTTGAAATAGCAGTCCTTACCGCCGCCGAACAAACTGATGAAGGTTTCGGATTTGATTGCCACGGTCATACCTTCCAGTACTACGTTGGACAGTCCTCTGAATATCAGCATGCCTGCAAGCGTTGTAATGAACGGGGGAATCTTCACAAAGGCAATCCAGAAGCCCTGCCATGCGCCGATTAAGATGCCGATTACGATCATCACGCCGATGGCTGCGAACATGTTCAGATTCTTCTTCTCCATTAAAGATACGCCAACCGCACCGACGAAGCAGACAACCGAACCGATGGAAAGGTCGATGTTACCGCCGGTTAAGATACATAAGAGCATACCGGTTGCAAGGACGAACACGTAAGCGTTCTGCGCGATCAGGTTACTTAAGTTCTGCGGCTTTAACAGTTTCCCGCCGGTTCCCCACTGGAATACCAGAGTCACGAGAACAAGCATGAGAATCATTGTATATTTCTTCACTACATCCAATACTTTTGTTTTATTCATTTCTGCTCTCCTTTGCTATTGCATCTTCACAATGTACGACATGATCTTTTCCTGCGTGGCTTCCGAACCGGCTAACTCTCCGGCGATTTTGCCTTCATTCATGACATAGATTCGATCGCACATTCCGAGAACTTCGGGAAGTTCCGAAGAAATCAAGACAACAGATTTCCCTGCCGCAACCAGATCATTAATGATACAGTAAATCTCATATTTCGCACCGACATCGATACCTCTGGTAGGTTCGTCCAGAATCAGAATATCCGGATTGGCGAACATCCATTTTGCAAGCAGCACCTTCTGCTGGTTACCGCCCGAAAGATTACCGACATTCTGCTCCACCGTCGGACATTTCGTTCTCAACTTGTCTCTGTATTCCTCTGCAACCGCGAACTCCTTGTCCTTATCGATGATCGTATTGGAACTGACCTCGGCAAGATTCGCCAGCGTCGTATTCACCTTGATGGAGTTGGATAAGATCAGCCCGTTTCCTTTTCGATCCTCTGTAACGTAGGCAAGGCGATTCCTGATCGCATCGCTGGAACTGTGCAGTTTCACTTCCTTACCGTTGATCCTGAGCTTGCCGGAGATATTGGTTCCGTAACTCTTACCGAAAACCGACATCGCAAGCTCGGTGCGACCTGCGCCCATGAGTCCCGAGATGCCGACCACTTCACCCTTACGAACATGAAAAGAAATGTCGTCTACTACCTTACGCTCCGTGTAAAGCGGATGATAGACGGTCCAGTTGTCTACTTCCATGCTGATTTCACCGATATTCGGCGTTCGCTTCGGGAAACGGTCAGTTAAATCTCTGCCAACCATGCCCTTGATAATCCGTGCCTCGCTGACGTCATCCGTCGCCTTGTCCAGCGTCTCGATGGTCATACCGTCTCGAAGAATCGTGATCTTGTCCGCGACATAACTGACTTCGTTCAACTTATGAGAAATGATGATGGACGTGAGTCCCTGTTTCTTGAATTCAAGGAGAAGATCAAGGAGCGCCCTGGAGTCTTCTTCATTCAGTGAGGATGTAGGCTCGTCCAGAATCAGCAGTTTCGCGTTCTTGGCAAGTGCCTTTGCGATTTCCACCAACTGCTGTTTGCCTACACCGATATCTTTGATCAGTGTATGACTGGATTCTTGCAGCCCCACCTGCTTCAGATACTTTTCAGCCTGACCGAAAGTTTCTGTCCAGTCGATTCCTGTTGCTTTCTTGCGTTCATTTCCGAGGAACATGTTCTCACCGATCGTCAGATACGGAATCAGTGCCAGTTCCTGGTGAATAATTACAATACCTTTCTGTTCGCTGTCTTTGATCTTCGCAAATTGACAAACCTCGCCTTTGTAAACAATGTCGCCTTCATAACTGCCGTGTGGATAAGTTCCGCTCAGTACGTTCATCAGCGTGGATTTGCCGGCTCCGTTTTCTCCGACCAGCGCATGAATCTCACCCTCTTCTACCTGAAGATTCACATTGTCAAGGGCCTTAACACCCGGAAAGGTTTTGGTAATGTTTTTCATTTCCAGTAAGATATTAGCCAAAAGTGTTCCCTCCCAATTCTATCCAATCATAATACCCAAACGTATATGATACTTCTCTGAATACTTCTCTGAATACTTCTCTTATTTCAAACAGACAGGCGGGCCTAATCAACCCGCCTGTAGTTTCTCGGCATCAGCCGATGATTTCTATTGCTGAATTACTGCAAGTCTGCCTCTGTGTAATAACCGGAGTCGATGAGCAGCTCTTTGTAGTTGTCGATATCAGCGAATACGGGCTCACAGAGGTAAGAAGGAATGATACCTGTGCCGTTGTCGTATGTCTCCGTATCGTTCACCGGAGCCTCGCCGCCCTTCATGATAGCGTCAACCATCTCAACGGTCTTAGCAGCCAAGTCACGTGTATCCTTGAAGATAGACATGGACTGCTTGCCTGCGATCATGTTCTTTACGGAAACGATATCGCAGTCCTGACCTGTCAGGTACGGCCAACCCAAACCTTCTACATCGTAGTTGGATTCCAGAGCATTTGCAACACCCTGTGCGGTAGAGTCGTTAGAAGCCATAACAGCGTCAAGCTTTGTGCCGTCTGCATAGTTGGAAGCGATGATGTTCTCGAATCTCTTCTGTGCTTCTTCTGTGGACCAGTTTGCTGTAGCAACCTGATCGAACTCGGTCTGACCGGACTTCACTACGAGCTTGCCTGCGTCAACGTAGGGCTGAAGAACGTCCATAGCGCCGCCGAAGAAGAATCTTGCGTTGTTGTCGCCGGGGTCGCCTGTGATCAGCTCGATGTTGAAAGGACCGTCAGCGTTCTTGAGGTCAAGAGCCTTCTCAAGGTATTCGCCCTGCTTCGTACCAACCATGTAGTTATCGAAGGTAGCATAGTAGGTAACTGCATCCGTGTTCATGATCAGACGGTCATAAGCGATGACAGCGATGCCTGCTTCCTTTGCCTGTGCAAGAACGGTTCCGAGAGAATCGCCATCGATGGAAGCGATTACAAGACACTTGCAGCCGTTGGAGATCATGTTCTCGATCTGAGATACCTGCGTCGGAATATCGTTGGATGCATACTGAAGGTCAACTTCATAGCCTGCTGCCTTTAACTGCGTCTCCATGTTGGTACCGTCCTGGTTCCATCTCTGAAGATCCTTTGTAGGCATTGCTACGCCAACAAGGTTTCCGCCTTCTGCTGCGGGTGCTTCTTCTGCTGCGGGTGCTTCTTCTGCAACTTCTTCTGCTGCTGCCGGCGCTTCTTCCGTTGCTGCCGGTGCTTCAGGCTCTGCGGTTGCTGCTGCGCCGCATCCTGCAAGAAGAGATGCTACCATGGCAACACTAAGTACTACGCCAAGTAATTTTCTTTTCATTTCTTTTCCTCCCTAGAAATTATACGTTGGTGGATCCCCACCACGCTTTATACTATATCATGCATGATCTAGGATTAACTTGTGAATGTCTTGATTTTTTTACAATTTGTTCACAAAGTTAACAATTGAGTTAGCATTTTTTTGCAAAGTCATAGTTAAATTTGTGCTATTCTATCCCTGCTTCCGTACTTGCTTCCGCGCCGAGATAGACGTCTTCCGGCAAATGGAAGCCGCTGTCGATCACGGTTTCATCGAGATTTTCCTTTGTGACGCAGATCGGCTGCAATGCAACGTAGGGCACGTCATAAACGCCGTCGTAATAGGTGTCCGCAATCTGCAACTTCTCTCCCTTTGCCAACTGCACGGCATAGCCCGCCGCCGTCTTCGCCAGTTTCTCCACCGGCTTATATACCGTCATCAACTGCGTGCCTTCTACGATTCTCTGGCACGCCTCCAGGTCGGCGTCCTGACCGCAGACCGGGATCTGTCCGGCAATCCTTCGTTCCGCCAGCGCCCGAATTGTCTCTCCCGCCAGACAATCGTTCCCGCACATGATGCAGTCCGCCTGCGCAAGCAGGTCGTAATTCTCGCTCACATAATCATAGGCGATCTCCGCCTTCCAGTTCTCACAGCGAACGCTGCCGATGACCGTTCCGCGGTAATGATTCATCACCTCGGCGAAGCCCGATTCGACCATCTTCGTATTGTAATCGGATTCCGGCCCGCAGACCATGAGGACATTGCAGTCTCTGCCGACTTCCCTGAACAGAGATTCCGCCATCAGTTTCCCGACCGCTTCGTTGTCAAAGGAAATGAACAGGTCGGCGTTTGCGGAACGGACGATCCTGTCATAGCAGATCACCGGAATCCCCGCGCGCTTGGCTTTGCCGATGGCGCCCTGCACCTGATAGGCGTCAATCGGAACCACCACGATCGCATCCACTTCCTTTTCCGTGAAGTATTCAATCTGCGCGATCTGTTCCTCCACCTCGCCGTTTGCGGCCTGCACATTGACGTTTGCGCCGAGTTCCTTGGCTGTCGCAACGAAGACGTCCCGCTCTCTCTGCCAACGCTCGATTACAAACGAATCGAAGCTCATTCCGATTTCGATTCTCTCTTCCTCTTCCTGGGTATGATTTTCACCGCTCTCTGCGGACTTCCCGCAGCCGACAAACAGCAGGAGCGCCAGCAGTATTCCCGCCATCCATAACTTCCGCATCCGTTTTTCCATTCCAACCCCCGTTTGATTGCCCTACTTCGTTGTTTCCTTATATTCCGTCGGCGTCAGTCCTACCGTTTTCTTGAAGATCCGGCTGAAATAGTTCGGATCCGCATAGCCGATTTCCGCGCAGATTTCCTTCATCGGCAGTCTGGAGGACACCAGCAGACGCTTGGCTTCTTCGATTCGCATGTTCGTCACATACTCGATGAAGTTCTCGCCCGTTTCTTCCTTGAATAATTTACTGAAATAATAGGGACTGATGTTCACTTCGCGCGACACATCGTCCAGAGAGATATCTTTCTTGAAGTTCTCCACGATATAAGCCTTAGCGATTTCCACGGACGAGGTGTTCTGCTTCTGCTTGTTCTCCCGCACTTCCCTGGACGCAACGGAGATTTTGTTCAGGAACCACGCCTTGACCTCGTCGAAACTCTGCATGCTCATAACCGCCGGAAGGTAATCCTGTCTGGAGAGGAACTGGTATTGCATCCCGCCCTCCTGATAGGCGAGATGCTCCGCCCAGAGGACGAATTCCAGCACCTTCAGTTTCACGTCCATCATGTGTTCTCTGTAATTGCTCTCCATCCATTCGAAGAAATGCGTCGCCGCGACCACCGCGCTGCCCTCTTTGCCCTTTTCTGTGTTCTCGAAAATCTCCCGCTCCGTTTCTACCGGATAATCTTCTTCGTAGGTCACGGTGATCGCCAGATCGTCAATGTGCGCTACCGTGCCGGTCGTGTTCCGCAACGCTCGCTGCGCTTCCTTATAGGATTCCATGCATTCTCCGAGTCGACGAACGGAACCGATCCCTGCACGGAACCTGATTTCCATACGGTCGGACAGTTTATGGAGCAGTTCCCGACACTTTTCAATGATACGGATTCGCTCGGCGTAATCGATCGCCGGAACGCCCACCGGCACCAGCAGAATCATCCGGTTGGACATCAGAGGTCCGGCAATACAGGAAAAATCATTCTTGATGATCCCCTTGATCTCCTGATCACAGGACTGGAAGCGCACGCCCGCACCCACCACGTTTGTCATGTGATTGTCTCCCCGATGTTCCCCGAGTTCCAGCACGATCATATAGCCGTAATTCTCTTCAATGCCCAGAAGATCCCTGTAACTGTCTACGGATTCCGCGTAGGAATCCTGGAACAGGATCGCATAGATGATGTTGTTCTCGATGATCGGAACCACATTTTCCAGTTTCTCCTTGATCAGCAGATCCTGACTTCGCTTCGCCCGCTCCCCGTCAATCTGGTTCATTGCCTTTTCCAGAACCTCGACGATGCGCGACTGTTCCACGGGCTTGTTCAGATATTCCAGCACGCCGAGGTTGATCGCTTCCTTCGCATAATCGAATTTGTCGTAGGCGCTTAGAACGATAAAAACTGTGGACGCATTCATTCTGCGGATCTCTTTCATGGCGTCGATTCCGTTAATCCCCGGCATCTGAATGTCCATGACCGCAATGTCCGGTCGGAAGGACTCGGCGAGTTCGATGACGCTTCGTCCGGTTTTGGCGGATGCCACCTCGCACTTCTCACCGAAATTCTTCTCGATAATATACTCCAATGATTCAATGACGATACCCTCATCGTCCGCCAGCATGACTTTGTACATATACGCTCCTATGGATTCTTTTCTTCTCTGCGGGATTCACACGGGATCCGGATCACGGTCTGCGTTCCCCTGTTCTCTCCCTCACTCTGAATTGTGAAGATATCGTCTCTCCCGAAAAACAGCTTCAGCCTTGTAATCACATTGGACAGTCCCACGCCGTTGCTGTCGGAAGAGACGTCCGAGGCGGTCACCTCACGGTGCATGATTTTCTCAATCATCTCCTGTGAGACCCCGATCCCGTTGTCCGCAACGGAAATACAGGCGTATTCTCCCTCACGATACAGCGACAACTTGATTTGACCTTCTCGGTCAATATTTCTGATGCCGTAATGCACCGAGTTTTCCACGACGGGCTGGATGATCATACTCGGAACATTGAGCGTAAGGAGCGCTTCATCGAGTTCTTTCTCGAAATGAATGTCTCCCGCGAACCGGACATTCAGAATATAGATATAACTGTCGACCAGTTCGATCTCTTCGGCTATGGTTACCTTCTCATTGTTCTTCTTCACATTATAGCGGAAGAAATCCGCCATATTCTGGATGTATCTGTTGGTTCGATCCGCCCCCTCGAGCATGGCGAGCTGCGCCCCCGCATTCAGCGTATTGAAGAGGAAATGCGGGTGGATCTGCGCCTGCAGGTATTTGAGCTGCGCGTCTTTCAAATGCGCCGCCATCATCAGTTCCCTTTCTTTCATGGCATTTTCCAATTCCATTCGGACTCTGAGCTGATCGATATATTCCCGCAGACTGATTACCATCTTGTTGAACGCATTGGTCAATATCCCGACCTCATCCCTGGATTTGATCACCAGCAGTTCCACATCGAGTTCTCCCTGCGCCACGTGATCGGCGCGCTTCGAAAGTTCCATCAGCGGATTCGTAATGCTTCTGGTGACCAGAAGAACGATGAAGGTATTGAACAGCGCAATCAGCACCAGAATGGAAAGGCAGAAATACTCGGACAATTTCAGGGAAGCCAGCAGCGTGTTGTAATTCATGGAATTGTCCTTGAACTGCTCGTTGTTCAGACTGGAAATATAGGTATTGATATAGGCAAAGAGTCTGCTTGCGTTCTCGTAGCCGCTGACATAGCGCTCGATGTTGCGTCCGCGTTTTGCCTGCACTGTTTCTTCCGTGATGGTTAAATAAGATTCCGACAGGTTCCGGATCGTCTTCTCCATCATCTTTTCTTCGTCGTTGGTCTTGCCGTCGTATAGGGCGTTGACCTGATTGCTGAAATCCTGTTCATTTTTATAGTACAGTTCAAGGGCGTCGGAACTCTTGGTGCGCAGATATTCCGTCATGGAATTCTGCAATCCCTCCAGCGTCTCTTCCATTTCCGTCAGTGCAATGTTGCTCGCATAGATTTCATCGACCTTATTGATCATGGTATTCAGGTTCGAATACACATAGAGATTGACGATAAAAATCAGTGCCGACGTCAGAACGAAAGTGATCACCAGTTTCAAGCGGATCGATGCGTTGCGAAAGGTGTCAAGGAGTCTCATGTTCGACCTCCTCTCCCAGATAGGAGCGCACATTTGCCGCATCGATACAGGTGAAATCAACAGACATATAATCGCTCACATACCCCGTCAGCGCATATTCGTTCAAGGCTTCCACGCAGTATTTCCCCATCTGCTTCGCATCGATGGTAACGGTTGCATAGATTCCCTTTTTGTCGATCGCTTTCAGGATCGCATCCGAATCAAAATACCCGATGACATAGATCTGACCGACCTTGTTCTGATCGACCAGGGTCTGGTACACGCTCGATGTGTTCTGCTCGTTCAGACAGACGATGATGTCCGGCAGATTGGTGGAGTTCACCACAATATCCCGAATCTTCTCTTCCGTTCTGAATACGGAAAGAGAATTGATCCGTTCCGTGTCGATGATCAGGGTTTCTGCGGGATCGTCATCATTTTCCAGCGTCTCCTGCATTGCCGTATAGATGATATTCTGCGAGTTGTCGCGGGACAGACCGTCTAAGAGCAGCAACACGCGGATCGGGCGGTTCCGGTTCTTCTCGTTTCTACGGATCTCCTCCGCCGCCGTCGTGATCAGACTGCCGTATTCGGTGCCGAAACTGTAGTTGTTGATTCCAACGAAACTGACGCGCCCGCTGCCCACACAGTCATGCAGAATCGTTACAACGGGAATCTCTTTGAGGTTCGCCTTATAGATCAGCGCGGTCGTCTCATCCGTTTCGTCTCCCTCCAGTATGATGCCGTCGACCTTGCTCTCGATCGCGATCCGCAGCAGATCGGTTTTGGAATAGGAGACGGCAAGGTTGGTTCCGAATCGCTCCACATAAATATTCAGGTCGTCTCCGACCTTCTGCATCTGTTCATAGACCGGATCCCAGAGGGAATCGTTGGGGTTGTCGACGATCAGCGCATAATGCTTCTCATAGGTCTTCGTCTGCTCGTAATCCAGAAAGGTCGCGGAATCCATCTGATGTCTGAAGAGTCCCAGACTGACAAAGGTAGCGAGCAGCATCACTACCGTCATTGTCAGGAGAATCATTGTCAGTATTCGTTCTTTTTTGGAAAAATTCTTCTTACCCATGAAAGCCCCGCGCGCATAAATCAAATACACCATAAGACTGCTTTATCTTATGGTGTATTTGCATTCTTACATCTATTCTAATAATTACGGTTTCAGAAATCAACCCTTTGTGATCTCGTCATACCACGCTGCACGGACCAGTCCTGCAAACAACGGGAAAAGGGCTGCAACCACGATCATAAGCAGTACCATGATGACCGTGAACACGACGCCGATAAACGGAATCAGACTCAGCAAGCCGAGGGTGAGGAATGCGCCGCAGCATACGCCTATCACGATCAGATCGGTTAGGAACATTTTACCTTTGTAGCCGTTGGTCAGTTTCATGGATTCCTTCAGCGCGTCCGCCGCGGAGATTTCTTCATTGTCACGAACGAGGAACGGCGTCAGAAGATATGCGTACTGCTTGATCACGACGAAGACGGAACCTGCATACGGAATCAACATCCAGATCAGAAGCCACAGTTCTCTCCAGCCCATAACGGCAAAGGAGCGCTTGAAGTCTTTGAATCCGGCAAATAACTGCTTGGAATTGACTTCTTTTCCGCGATAACCATCCAGATAGACCCATTCCATGCCAAGGGAAAGTACCAGTGAAATGGCAATCCAGACGATCGGTACTAACCAGGTGGTCGCCAAAGCAAGGATTCCCAGCAGACTGCATAACAGAGACAGTCCCCAGAGCAGGAACGGCTTCTTGAGCATGACCGCGAGGGCGTTTTTCAGCACAACGATGCTGATGCTCTGTTCTTTCGGTGCGCTCTGCTGCGCAGCGGCTTGGTTCATCGGTGCAGCGCCGTTTAATGCATATCCGCAGCTTGCGCAGAACGCCACCCCGTCAGGTACTTGATTTCCACATTTTGGACAAAACATAATTTTCTCCTCCCTTTTCTAGAAGTTACTTCTCTGCCTTTCAGTTTACGGTTACAATGCGGATTTGTCAATCGAATCCACCACCGTTTTGCCCGCGCCTGATGTGATTGCTAGTTTTGCCGCGCCTGATG
>CAZNCH010000023.1:23954-27759 GCA_964571555.1 uncultured Lachnospiraceae bacterium
CCGCGCCTGATGTGATTGCTAGTTTTGCCGCGCCTGATGCGAACAAATCTGCTCGGGCGCTGAAACGCGCCTACGCAGAATTTTCGCCGGCGCGGCTGTTTCACTGTCACGATATTTTATTTCTATCCGCGCGGCTGTTTCACTGTCACAGCATTTTATGTCTATCCGCGCGGTTGTTTTATTGTCACGACACCTTGTTTGGTACATTTTTGCCCGCGCGGTTGTTTCATCATCGCAGCAATTTTATAATGTCTGTTTTTCTTTCTCCAAAAAATGAGTCTCTTTACTAAAAACACAGCCGATCTCGAAAAAGTTCCCGTAGGCGCGTTTCAGCGCCCAAGGGAATCTGTTTTCGAGATCGGCGTAATCTGCTTGATTGTATTTCTTTCAGAAAATCTGCATGCTTCAGAACATTGCGGAGCCGCCGGTTACGATCCATGCGGCGAGCATTGCGGAGATGAAAGCGCCCACATATACGCTGCCGGTCTTGCGCTCGAACCAGGTACTCAGGAAAGTGAAGAAGACAAACTGCGGCGCCAGCAGGATCAGCGCCGACATAAACGGTCCTCCGAACGTCGTGCCAAACAGAAGATCCGCGCCGGGTCCGAACCCCAAAAAGAACGGGATATACTCAATAAGGATCACGATAAGGAGCCCGCCGAGCAGGACGAACACATTCCCCATCCAACATTTGATGAAGTTACGGACAGGCTTACTTTCGTCTCTGACCTGACGCATCGTTCCGAACAGTCGGAAGCCGACATTCACAACGAAGAACAGTGCAAAGAACGGCAGATAGAGCAGGAACTGCCCGAATCTGACCCAACTGAACTGCTTGAAAAACGGCCAGATGAATCTGAGGTCAAGTTGGAACACCGTTTGACAGAAGACAACCACCAGATAGAAATATGCAATTGCAAGGACGGCAATCACAAAACTTGTAAGAAGCAGGCTCCAATCAACTCCGCTCGCGTGTTCCGGACGTGAGAGTCCGAGATCATAATAATCAAGGTTCGCAATCCCCTTTCTGACATTGCGTCTTCTTGAGATCGCCGCCGTAAGAATGGAAATCAGGGCAAGCGTCATATACCAGATCAGGAAGCCGTTGCCGATGGTCATACGGAACACATGCTCCGGAAACGGGAAGAGTCCGTGTCCGAGCTGCGTCATAAACGGGTAGGTGCAGGCGCAGATGGCAACCGCAATCCAGGCATGCTTCCACCACTGCTTTCTCGTCATCAATTTCGGTTCCCGCTCAATTGCGGTTCTGTCGAAGATGACCGATGCAAAGGGCTTGAGATTCGACAGCAGTATAATCATCGGGCAGAGGCTGACCATCATGGCAAGCATTGCGATCATAACCAGCACTTCCTTCCACAAATAAGAAAGCCTCGTGGACGGAATCGCTCCGGTCACGCGAAAGGCAGTCGCGAACCAATCCATTGCCGTAGAGATCGCATGCGCGTCATGCGTCGTCAAGCGGTGGTTCGTTTCCAACAGTTCTACCCTTCTCGCTGTGCCTTCGGCAAAATCACCGTAGGTCGTGTTCCATGTGAAAGCCTGCGGGTTTGTTCTGCCGTGGGCGGTGAAAAACTGGGTTCTGATGCCGGAATCCAACATGGAATCATTGACGGTTGACTGCTTGTAATCCCTGAAATAATTGAACTCATCATATCTTGCCTGTAACATGAGCAAATTATGGAATTCGACCGCATCGGTATCCACAATGTTATCGCCGAAGACTTCTCCGCATTGCAGGACGATCGCCGCATGATCCTGACACGCGGCGGCAACGGACCATGCCGCCCATGTCCCCATGGAGTGCCCTGTGATGCCGATCTGATCCGAACGGACAAAAGGCTGTGCCTGCAACCAGCGGTATGCGTCAATTCCACCCATGGAACTGTCGCTCAGACCGTCTGCATCGGCATCGATCGCAACCCGCTTTTCCTCATTGACGGAATACGCTTCCCCCTCAAAGAAAGACAGCGTTGAAAAATTCATCATCAATTTGAAACGGTCCGCACCCGAGAGTCCGGTCTTCACGGTCGTCTCGTTTCCATCCGCCGACTGCCCCTGAATCTTATACGACGTCCAGCCGCGGCTCTCCATCGATAGAGAATTGTAGCCATGTCCGAATTCATCAATGCAAAGTGCAACCATGCCGCGCTTTGCCGCTTCCATGGCGTAGGCGGCGGAGGTTTCGCTGTCATTCTGATATCCGTGCAGACAGAGGATGGCAGGAAGCGGATGTTCCGCATCCGCCCCCTTTGGCAGATAGAGTTTGTAGGGAATCGAATAGGGCGGCAATCCGTCCCTCGACACGTCAATGGTACCCTTTTGCACTGTAATGCTTCCGAAATTCGTTTGCAGCAGGTTCGCCAAGATCATACATACCAATGTAATCGCAAGGCAGACAACCAATGTAATACTTGCTTTTTTGTTCTTCTTCTGCATGATTTCCCCTTTCTTTGACAGTAATTTACCGACTCGTCAGATCTGCTTACCTATCTTCTCCCACCGGTGCGGGGTGAAAGCATTTTGTCACGTTTCGACGCTTCCCGTTGATTCAGAAGCACCAGAATGCCCAGAAGCAGCGCGACACAGATCAAAAAGGCGATCCATGGCGTATTCGTCAGCCCGATCATCAGATAACCTGCGGCGCAGACAATTGCAACCAGCGTTGCATAAGGAATCTGGGTCTCAACATGCCTGATGTGGTCGCACATGGCTCCCGTCGATGAAAGGATCGTCGTATCCGAAATCGGGGAACAATGATCTCCGTACACGGAGCCGGCGAGCGTCGCGCCAAGCGTCGGAATCAGCATCTGATCGCCGCCCGTCGCCTGACAGATCATCGTTACAATGGGAATCAATATTCCGAACGTCCCCCATGAAGTTCCCATAGAAAAGGACATCATTGCCGCAATCACGAAAACCAGCAGCGGCAGAAGCGTAAAGGAGATCTTTGTCGACGCCACGAAACCGGAAATGAACTCTCCCGTTCCGATCATCTGACGACACACTCCGCCAAGGCTCCATGACAGAATCAGAATCAGCATCGGCGGAATGATATTCCCGATTCCGCTGAGCATCCCCTCCACAAAAGCCTTGGGCTTCATGATTTTCCTGGGGATATACAGGAAAAAGGCTGCCATCAGACCGGCGAACGCGCCGAGCGAAAGTCCGGCTGTGGGATGATATCCGATGGCTTCCGAAAAGGGAACGCCCGAAAAGAAGCCTCCCACATAAGCCATTCCGAGAATCGCGAAAACAATCAGCACCAGAATCGGCACGATCAGATCATAGACCGTTCCCCGGCTGACTTCCTTCCCCCGACCGACTTGTACATCTTCGTTTTCCGAAGCGGACAAAGATGCCGCCTGCTCCGCCAGCTTCATTTTCCCGAAATCCATTCCAGTAAGACAGAGGAAAACAACCATCACGATCGTAAGCAGCGCGTACAAATTATAAGGGATGGTGGAAAGAAAAGCATGGAAGCCGCTCTCGCCGCTGATTTCGGACGCGACCGCAACCGCCCACGAAGATACCGGTGCAATGATGCAGATCGGCGCCGCCGTCGCATCGATGATATATGCCAACTTCTCTCTGGAAATCTTCTGTCGGTCATAGACGGGGCGCATCACGGTACCGATGGTTAAGCAGTTAAAGCCGTCGTCAATAAAAATCAACACACCCAAAAGCACTGTTGCAAAGAGCGTCATTTTCCTGTTTTTCAATCGTTTCTCCGTCCACGCTCCGTACGCCTTCATCCCGCCGGAATTCTCGACCAGCGTAATCACCG
>CAZNCH010000024.1:0-26965 GCA_964571555.1 uncultured Lachnospiraceae bacterium
TCAAACATACAAAACAGGAGGTAGTGCGATGAACTTTTATGATTACAAGGTACCGGCGGCAGGCGGAGCGGAAGTGTCGATGGAGCAGTTTAGGGATAAGGTGGTGATTGTGGTCAATACCGCAACCGGCTGCGGGTTCACACCGCAGTACAAGGATCTGGAAGATATGTATGAGGAGTTCCATGAGAAAGGCTTGGAGATTGTTGATATTCCGTGCAACCAGTTCGCGGGTCAGACGCCCGGAACCGACGAGGAAATCCACGAATTCTGCACGCTGCATTACAATACGAAGTTCCCGCAGATGAAGAAGTCCGACGTGAATGGCGAGAATGAACTTCCGTTATATACCTTCTTAAAGGAACAAAAGGGTTTTGCAGGCTTTGGCAAGGGCGCGAAGGCGGTGGCGATGGGCGTCATGCTCAAGGGAATTGATAAGGACTATAAGAACAATTCGAAAATCAAGTGGAATTTCACGAAATTCCTCGTAAACAGAGCCGGAGAGGTAGTGGAAAGGTTCGAGCCGACACAGGACATGAAGGAACTGCGCGATGCGGTGGCGAAACTGATCTAAAGGAGTGATGACGCTTGGAACAGGGAAATAGGAACGGACAGGCAGCTGATGAAAGGCTGAAATTGGAGAATCAACTTTGTTTTCCGCTGTATGCGGCAGCGAGAAAAGTAGTGAACCTCTATACGCCGTTTCTGAAGCCGTTGGGACTGACCTATACGCAGTACATTGTCTTTCTGGTGCTTTGGGAAGAGGATGGACTGACGGTGGGAGAGATCGGCGAGAAACTGCATCTTGACAACGGAACGCTGACGCCGTTGCTGAAGAAGATGGAGACGGCGGGCTTCGTGATCAGGAAGAGAAGCAGCGAGGATGAGCGCGTGGTGAGGGTCTATCTGACGGATATCGGCAGAGAGAAGAAGAAAGCGGCAAGCGAAATTCCGCTGCAAATCGGATCCTGCATCAGAATGGATCGAAAGGACGCAAAGGAACTGTATCGGCTGCTGTACCTGCTGCTGTAATCATATAAATCATGAAGAACGGGAATGATTGTCAGGAAGAAGTTGCAAAATCTTCTTGACAATCATTTTTGTTGTGTTATATTTAGTTAGCAGAGACTAACATAAAGAGTTGGCATTGGGAAACAAAAAGCGTGCATAAGAGAAAGTTGAGCAGAAGTACGAGAAAGGACGGAAGGAAGATGAGTCTGGCGGAAGCGGAAGTTGAAAGAGAATATATGGTGAAGAAGATTACGACGGAAGACGAAGAATTGGAAGCCTTCCTGTTTACCCTGGGTTGCTACAGCGGAGAGCCGATTACCGTGATTTCGCATCTCAAGGGCGGCTGTGTGGTGTCGATCAAGGACGCCAGATATAACATTGATACTGAATTGGCGAGAGCCATTTCCGTGTAGATTCAAATTTATTATTATTTGCACAAATGTTAGCAAGCGCTAACAACAAAGATCAAGGAGGAGTGTCATGAGAATCGCGTTAGCCGGAAACCCGAACAGCGGAAAGACCACCATGTACAACGCCCTGACCGGAAAGAATGAAAAGGTCGGCAATTGGCCGGGTGTAACCGTTGAGAGAAGAGAGAGTCCAATCAAGAAATCGTTCATAGAGACAGGAGAGGAGTTGATCGCGGTCGACCTTCCGGGCGCATATTCCATGTCGCCGTTTACGTCCGAAGAGAGCATCACAAGTTCCTTCGTGAAACATGAGGATCCGGATGTTATCGTCAACATCGTGGATGCGACGAACTTAAGCAGGAGCCTGTTCTTTACAACGCAGTTGCTGGAGCTTGGGATTCCGGTGGTGGTGGCGCTGAACAAAAGCGATATCAACTTGAAGAAGAAGATTGAAATCGATATCGCGCTCCTGTCTGAGAAGTTGGGCTGCCCGGTCATTCGTACCGTATCTACCCTGTCGAGTCATGCGGGCTTAAAGGAAGTCGTCAGGGCTGCGGCAGCGCTGAAAGGAAAGGAGCAGAAGTCGCCATACGTAGAGGTTCGGATCGATCTTCATAAAAAGGAGGAAGTGGAGAGAGAGGATCGGCGAAGATTTGATTTTGTCAACTCCATTGTTGCGACGGTGGAGAAACGAAAGGTTCTGACGAAAGAAAAAAACGGTCAGGACAAAATCGATGTGGTGCTGACCAATCCGTGGTGCTTGATCCGATCTTTAAGCGGGTCGGGCTCTCTGGCAAGTCGGTCATTCCGATGATCATCGGAACCGGCTGCGGAATTCCGGCAATTATGGCGTGCCGCACCATCCGGAACGAAAGAGAACGAAGGGCGACAGCCATGCTGACCACCTTTATGCCCTGCGGCGCGAAACTGCCTGTCATTGCACTCTTTGTCGGCGCCTTCTTCCCGAAAAGTGTATGGATCGGTCCCCTGATGTATTTTGTAGGCATCGTTTTAGTCCTGCTCGGCGCTTTGCTGGTAAATGCGGTTACCGGTTATCGGTTCCGCAAGTCTTTCTTCATCATCGAGCTCCCGGAGTACAAGGTTCCCAGTCTGCTGCGTGCGCTTCTCTCGATGCTGGAAAGAGGAAAGGCATATATTGTGAAGGCGGGAACGATCATACTGGTTTGCAACACCGTTGTTCAGTTGATGCAGTCGTTTGATTGGCGTTTTCGGGTGGTGGAAGAAGGACTGGAGCACACCTCGATCCTTGCGTCGATCGCTTCCCCGATCGCCTATGTGCTTATTCCGATCGTCGGTGTGGCGGCGTGGCAGTTGGCTGCCGCGGCAGTGACCGGCTTTATCGCCAAAGAAAACGTGGTCGGAACGCTTGCGGTCTGCTATGGACTTTCCGCATTGATTGATACGGAGGAGTTTGCGCTGGTCGGCGACGGGAATGTGGTTGCACAGGCGATGGCGATTTCAAAAGTCGCAGCGCTTGCCTATCTGATGTTCAACCTATATACGCCGCCCTGCTTTGCGGCGCTTGGCGCCATGAACTCTGAAATGCGAAGCGGGAAATGGCTCTGGGGAGCGATCGGGCTCCAGTTTTCGGTCGGATATACGATCGGTTTCCTCGTCTATCAGTTCGGTACGCTCTTTACCACGCGGAATTTCGGTGCAGGGTTTGTGCCGGGGCTGGCAGTGGTCTTTGTGATCGTCGCAACGGTCGCGCTTCTGATTCTCAATACCAATCGGAAGTTCGCGGAGGAATATGCACTTAGAACGACCGGAAAACAAGGGATGTAGTTGTAAATTATTTCATTCAGTGATAGAGTGATAGAAACGGAAGGTGAACGTATGGCTAATGTAATAACAAACGCTGTCGTGGCTCTTGCGGTTGCAGGAATTGTGGCGCTGGCAATCAGAGCGATTGTGAAAGCAAAGAAAGCGGGAAAATGCGTTGGATGTCCGGATTGCAGCGGAGGCTGCAGCCGGTGTTCGGAACACTTGAAATAACGGAGTTCCCGCCGTCGACACTGAGGTGGAGTATGGCAATGCTTGAATCCGGCGAGGATTATATTGAGACGATCTACAGACTGAAGAAGAAAAACGGCGCGGTCTACTCGGTTGATGTATCCAGAGAACTCGGTTTCTCGCGTCCCAGCGTCAGTCGTGCCATGGGTCTTTTGAGAGACGAAGAATATATTACCATGGACGAGGTCAGCAAGGAGATCAATCTCACGGAAAAAGGGCGGAGAAAGGCAGCAGAGATCTATGACAGACACAGGACGTTGACGATCTTTCTAAAGGAGATTGCCGGAGTGTCCGAACAGGTTGCGGAAGCCGATGCATGCCGCATCGAACATATCATCAGTCCGTCTACGTTCAAAGGCATCAAGAATTACTTAAAGAATCACCGGCAGTAAACTGCTGCGAGTCAATCCCATAAACGCTATCGGTATCCTCGGGGAATTTTCCCCGGGGATATTCGCTTTTCTGCACGGAACCTGATGAAAAAGATACGAATTCATAGTATAATATTGGTTCAAGAAGAAACAGAAGCAAATCAAGTTCTGGGTGCAGATCGATAACGAGACGCAGTTACAGCGATTCACCGAACGTCAGAACACACCGGAGAAACAATGGAAGATCACGGATGAAGACTGGCGAAACAGAGAAAAATGGGGTCTGTACGAGGATGCGGTGAATGAAATGCTGCAGAAGACCAATACGACCTTCGCACCCTGGCACGTATTGGAATCCAACGATAAGAAGTACGCAAGAATCAAGGCGTTACGCGTTGTGATTGACGCCATCAAAAAGGCGTGCAAATAGAGAGGAACCGTTGTGTCATGGATGAGAAGGCAGTATCATGACACGAGGGGAAAGAGGAGTAATTGTGAAAAAGAAAGAGAATCTGACCTGGTTCAGGCAAGGGCTGAAGGACGGAATTCCGATCGCCCTGGGTTATTTTGCGGTTTCTTTTACGCTGGGGATTCCGGCGAAGGAAGCTGGCATATCGCCCTTGCAGGCCGGTGTAATGAGTATGCTGATGTTGGCAAGCGCCGGTCAGTTTGCAGCCATTCACGTCATTGCGACAGCGGATACTTTGATTCAGATGGCGATCACCACGCTGATCGTCAATTTAAGATATCTGCTCATGTCAAGTGCCATGTCCCAGAAATTGGATCGTCATATTCGAGGGTGGCACCGTTTTCTGCTGCCCTGTTACGTGACGGATGAAATCTTCGGGATCGCTTCCGGCGTAGAGGGAAAACTGAATCCCTTTTACAATTACGGGGCGGCTGCGCTCTCCGTTCCGGGATGGACGATCGGCACAGTTCTCGGCACGGCGGTGGGAGCGATCCTTCCTGCCAGAATGGAAGCGGCGCTCGGTGTTGCGCTTTACGGGATGTTCCTTGCAATCATCATTCCGCCCGCAAGAAAGAGCAGCTTCGTTGCGGGACTGGTAATTCTGGCAATGGCGTGCAGTTACCTCTTCAGTGTACTTCCGATGATTCGGGATATTTCTTCGAGTATGCGGATCATTGTGCTTACCGTCGTGTTATCTGCGGGTGCAGCGCTGTTGAAACCGATCGGGGACGTTAAGGGGGTGCGGAATGGCAATTAATTTCTGGAGTTACCTTCTCGTTTCCTACGTTGTTCTCTATCTGATTCGCATGCTGCCGCTAACGCTCATCAGAAAAGAGATCAAAAACGGATTTCTACGTTCCTTCTTATATTATGTACCCTTTGTCACGCTCGCCGTGATGACCTTTCCGGCAATTCTTGCCGCAACCGGATCAATGTGGTCGGGACTGGCGGGATTTGCGGTTGGTGTGATCATCGCCTTTCTGGACGGAAATCTCTTTCGTGTGGCAATCGGCGCGTGTGTGGCGGTCTTTATTACGGAGCTGATCATTTTATGACGATTCGGGAAGCGATAGCTTATATTGATAATTTCACATGGAGTACTTCCAAAATGGGGCTGGAGCGGACACAGGAACTGCTTGCGCACATGGGGAATCCCGAACGCGGGCTGCGCTTCGTGCATGTAACCGGAAGCAACGGCAAGGGCAGCACCTGCGCCATGGTGGAGCGTGTGCTGCGGGAAGCGGGCTACCGAACAGGGCTGTTTACTTCTCCCTTTGTCTGCGAGTTCAATGAGCGAATTCGGGTGAACGGTGTGAATATCTCCGATCGGGAACTTGCGGAGATTACGGAAGAAGTCAGCGTTCTCGCGGATGCGATGGAAGATCATCCGAGCCAGTTTGAACTGATCACCGCAATCGGGATGCGGTATTTTGCGCGACGAAAATGCGATATCGTCATTCTTGAGGTCGGTATGGGCGGGGAACTGGATTCCACCAATGTGATTCCGGCACCGGAAGCGGCGGCGTTTACCAATATCGGTCTGGAGCATACGGAATATCTCGGCGACACGATTGCTGAGATCGCATCGACCAAGGCTGGGATCGTCAAGACGGGCTGCGAAGTTGTATGCTATCACAGCGTGCCGGAGGCGGTAGAGACGATCCGACAGATCTGTTTGCGGAAAGCGGTACCGTTTCACCTTGTGGATCAGGTGCAAATCACTCCGCTGAAAGCGACAATCGACGGACAGACGTTTCTCTATCGCGGCAGTTTAAGGAAGTTGTCCCTGCTTGGAAAGCATCAGTTGCAAAACTGCGCGGTGGCGATCGAGATTCTCCGGATTCTTAAGAGGCGGGGCTTTGCTATTTCGGAAGAGGCGATGAATACAGGATTGGCGGAGACGGTTTGGACCGCAAGATTTGAGGTATTAACAAAGGAACCGCTGTTCATTCTGGACGGCGGGCACAACCCGCAGTGTGCGGAAGCACTTGTATCGACGCTTGCGGAATTGCTGCCGGAACAAAAGGCGGTATTTCTGACGGGGGTATTAAAAGACAAGGATTACAAAAGAATCGCGGCTCTCATTGCGCCGTTTGCAAAGGCGTGCGTCTGTGTGACGCCGGAGAATCCGCGGGCGCTTTCGGCAGAGAATTACGCGAGAGAATATCTGGCAGCAGGCATTGAGACTGCCGTGTCGAATACGCTTGAAGAAGGCGTAGAGGAAGCGGTTCGTCTGGCGGGGACCTCGCCTGTGATTGCTTTCGGCTCCCTTTATATGGCAGGAGCAATCCGAAAGATTGTACGGAATCGTGAGAAGGAGAAATAAAGAATGGACATGTTATCAATGACAACAGCGGAATTTACCGAGGCGTTGGCGTCGAAGTCTTCGGTTCCGGGGGGCGGCGGTGCGGCAGCTCTCGTGGGAAGCATTGCGGTTTCCCTCGGAGATATGGTCGGTGAGTTCACGGTCGGCAAGCAGAAATATGCGGATGTGGAAGGGGTAATCTTAAGTCTGATGACGGAAGCGCAAGATCTCCGCCAAAAGCTGCTTCTCTGTATTGAAGAGGATGCGAGAGCATTTGAACCGCTGTCCCGCGCATACGGACTTCCGAAAGAGACGGAAGGCAGGGATGAAATTCTGGAGCAGTGTCTTGTGGATGCGGCGGCGGTTCCCATGAAGATTCTGAAATTGTGTGCGGACGCGCTGACCGTGATCGGCGGCTTCGCGGAAAAAGGGAGCCGACTGATGCTTAGCGACGCGGCCTGCGGTGCGATTCTGTGCAAGGCGGCGATGCAGAGCGCGGCGATGAACGTCAAGGTGAACACAAGGCTGATGAAGGATCGGGAAGTTGCGGAGAAGACTGACCGTGAGGTGGAGGACATTCTTCGGGAGAAACTCCCCGCAGCGGAGATGATTTTTACAGAAATCTATCAATAGGTGCAGAAAGGCAGCAGAGAATGGCAGAGATCTTAAAAGGAAAACCGGTGGCGGACGCCATCAATGAGAAGACGATAGAAATGGTTGCGGCGTGCAGGAAAAGCGGGGTGCAGCCGACGCTTGCAATTCTGCGCGTGGGAGAGAGGGAAGACGATGCCGCTTATGAGAGAAGTGCGATGAAGCGGTGCGAACAGGTGGGGATCACGGTAAAGAACGTGATCCTGCCGTCCGATGTGAGCGAAGCGCATCTGCTTGAGACGCTGACCGACTTGAATATGGATCCGCAGGTACACGGCATCCTGATGCTCCGACCGCTGCCCCGTCACATCGACGGGGAACGTGCACGGAAAATGCTGCTGCCGGAGAAGGATGTGGACGGCTGTACGGACGGTTCGCTTGCCGGCGTGTTTACCGATACGGAGATCGGCTTTGCCCCGTGTACGGCGGAAGCGGCGATGGAGATCCTGAAATTCTACCGCATTCCCGTGAGCGGAAAGCGCGCAGCGGTAATCGGACGCTCTCTTGTGGTCGGAAGACCGGTGGCGATGATGCTGATGCATGAAAACGCGACAGTGACGATTTGTCATACGAGGACGAAAGATGTGGCTGCGATCGTTCGGAGTGCGGAAATCGTGATCGCGGCGACAGGACAGATGGAGAGCATCAACGCTTCTTATTTCAGAGAGGGTCAGGTAGTGGTTGACGTCGGGATCGGATGGAACGAGGAAAAGCAGAAACTCTGCGGTGACGTACGCTTTGAGGATGCGGAGCCCGTTGTGGCGGCACTGACGCCGGTGCCGGGCGGCGTCGGATCGGTGACGACTTCGCTGCTGACGTACCATGTGGCGCAGGCGGCGCAGAAAAAAGCCGTAAACATTTAAGTTTACGGCATGAAAAAAGCACGAGACGGGATTCGAACCCGCGACCCTCGCCTTGGCAAGGCGATACTCCACCACTGAGCCACTCGTGCATAACAAAGGTATTGTAGCAGAGGTAAGGAAGTTTGTCAATTCATTTCAGAAAAAAAGTTATTCTGACCGCGATCAATGCGAAGTATATTCATTCCAACCTCGCAGTTTATTCGCTTTACGCCTATGCCGAGAAAATGAACGTCAAGGCGGATCTGGCGATTGCGGAATATACAATCAATCAGGATGTAGGGAAGGTGATGGAAGAACTGTATCGACAGAAGCCGGATCTGATTGCCTTTTCCTGCTATATCTGGAACATCGCGTATGTGAAGCGGCTGGTTGGGATGCTTAAGCAGGTGCTTCCCGAAACGGAGATCTGGCTGGGCGGTCCGGAGGTGACTTACAGCGCGGAGACGATCCTGCAGGAACTTCCGATTGACGGGGTGATGCTGGGAGAGGGAGAGGTCGTGTTTTCAGAGGTCGTCAGTGCGTTTGCGCTGGGGGAGCCGGAGTTATATCGAAAGATTCCGGGTGTTGCCGGAAAGGGCTTTATCAATCCGGCGGGTACGCCGCCGCCGCTTGACAGTCTTCCGTTTCCTTATGCTGCATTTCCCATAGATCAATTTGAGAACAGAATTGTTTATTACGAGACGATGCGAGGCTGTCCTTTCCATTGCAGTTATTGCTTATCATCCGTTGATCGCGGCGTCAGGTTCAGGAACATGGATCTTGTCAGGGAGGAACTGCAGTTTTTCCTGGATCGAAAAGTAAAGCAGGTGAAGTTCGTGGATCGTACCTTCAACTGTATGGACATACGTGCGTTCGAGATCTGGCAGTACCTTCTGGAACATGATAACGGAATTACGAATTTCCACTTCGAAATCGCGGCGCAAACCATGAGCGATGCAGCGCTTTCTCTGATCGAAAAGATGAGACCGGGACTGCTCCGGTTGGAGATCGGCGTACAGACAACCAATGAAGGAACGATGGAACTGATCCGGAGAAAGATGGAATGGGAGCAACTTGTTCATGTCACGGAGCGGCTGCTTCATGCAGGAAACGTGCATCTGCATCTTGATCTGATCGCCGGACTTCCGAAAGAGAATTATGTCAGTTTTCAGAAATCGTTCTCGGATGTTTACAGACTGCGTCCGCACGAATTGCAACTCGGTTTTCTCAAGGTGCTTAACGGAACGCAGATGGAGAAGGATGCGTTCACCTATGGAATCCGTTACCAGCCTGAACCGCCGTATGAAGTGTTGGTGACGGATGCGCTCGCCTATGAGGAGATAAGAGCATTGAAAGCGGTTGCCGAAATGGTTGAGATTTACCATAACAGCAGGCAGTTCGAGCGAACTATGGAATATCTGGTTCGAATGGTAAAATCGCCGTTTACACTTTATGATATGCTGGCGAAGTTCTATGCCGAAAAGGGTTATGATTTGCTACAGCCGTCAAGAATCATGCGCTATGAGATTCTTCTGGAATTCTTCGCGGAGAAGTTGAAGAAGCCGAGTTTTTTAAGTGCCAGAATGTCCCACATGCTGACGGAGTGTCTGACTTACGACCTGTACGTGCGGGAAAAGCTGAAGCGCCGTCCGGCTTTTGCAGGGGATGAGGTCATGATAAAACATCTTCCGGAGTTCAGTGGAAACAGGCAGTTACAGTATGATACGCATGCGGAGGCGTTTGAGGAACTGCTCGGGGAGTACAGGGTGCTGCTGTTTGATTATCGAAAGAGAGATCCGGTCACCGGCAATGTTGAGGTAACGGATATTACGGCAATGTTTGGAGGAACGACACATGACAAAACGAACAGGTGAGATTCTTAAGATTCTGGATGAGCAGTATTCTGTCGAATGGCGGTGCTATCTGGAGTTCGAGACGCCGTGGCAGTTGTTGATCGCAACGATTCTCAGCGCACAGTGTACGGATGCCAGAGTGAATCTGGTCACAAGAGATCTCTTCCGGAAGTATCAAAGCATTGAGGCTTTCGCAAATGCGGATATCGCGGAACTCGAACAGGATATTTATTCCACGGGCTTCTATCATAACAAAGCGCGCAACATCATCAATTGCTGCAGGAAGTTGCATGTGGAATTCCATGACGAAGTGCCGCGGACGCTGAAAGAACTGCTGACGCTTGACGGCGTGGGAAGGAAAACGGCGAATGTGATTCTGGGGAATATTTACGAAGAGCCGTCGATTGTTGTAGATACCCATGTGAAGCGGATCTCAAAACGACTGGGACTGACGAAAGAAACCGATCCCGTCAAGGTGGAATTTGATCTGATGAAGGCGCTGCCGACCGACCGCTGGATCCTTTATAATCTGCAGCTGATCACCTTCGGTCGGGATATCTGCAAGGCGCAGCGTCCGGAATGCGAGCGCTGCCGATTACAGAAATATTGTAAGGAATACGGAAAGACTAACGATAAGAGGGCGAGAAAAGCGAACGCTTCTTAAGTTCTTTCAGCAGTGCCTTTCCGGTCAGAGAGGTAAGCGCTTGTGCACTTTCGATCAAAGCATCAATCTTGTCATAGGCGTTCTCCTGCTCGTAAAGATCCGCAAGGATCAAGTAGTCGGAACGGATATCGGAACCGATGGAAACACTGTACTCAAGCACTGTCTTCGCTGCTTTCTTTTCTCCAGCTTCGTATAATTTGGTGCCCCACGCGGAAACGGCGCAGAGCAGGGTGGTATAATTGGCATCGAATTCGCTGACAATGGGGAAGTTGGCAACCCCGTAACGAAGTTTCAGGTCGGTGTTGCTGATTCCATTCAAATTCACGATTTTCCGATCCTCTAAGGAGCGCAGAATCTCCTGCTGTTTTCGGATCTCTTCCTCTTCTTTTTGCACATCAAAAGGGAGTGCGTCGAAGGGAATTGTGATATAATCAAGATCAGACAGAGGTTTCTTGCGGGTGCTGTTTGCTTCCCGTTCTCTTTCCCAGAACGCTTCGTCATCGTTCGCACCTTTTTGGCTGCTGTATTTCATATAGAGCCAGGTGAGTGCAGACATGATTACTACTGTTGTAAAAATGGGAAGTTTCATTTATAATTACCTTTCGGGGAAGGAGAATAACATGAATCTCAACAACAGAAAAACCAAGAGACTTGTCTCTTCGATCATCATTATTATTCTTGTGCTGGCGATGGTAATTCCATCGCTGATATCGATTTTATATTAGTCTTTTTCATCGGTAATTGTCAATGAACCTAAAGGAGAATTCATGAACCGGCGCTTGTTTTCCTTAACAATTTTATGCTGCTGCATTGTTTTGGGTCTTACAAGGTCTGTTTATGCCTATACGAGTCCGCTCGCCGTTTCGGGAACGGAACTTTTTGTCGCGGAAAACGATGCGGAAGACGGGGAAAAGAAAACGATCGTCATGGATTTCCGACCTGTGGAAAGGGAGATGTCAAGAGATTACAGCGGAACATTTCTGGACGGGGTTACGTTCGGCCCGATTGATCTTTCAGACCTCACCTATGATGAGGCAAGGCGTTCCATCACGCTTTTTATGACGTCGCTTCAGAAGAAAAAGATCAGTCTGACAACGCCGGACGGAATGATTTTTACCTGCAATGCAGAGCAGCTGGGGCTCAGCTGGAACCGGGACGATACGTTGTATGAGGCGCTGATGCTTGGGCAGGGCGGAAACGTGATCTCAAGATATAAGGCGATGAAGGATCTGGAGCGCGAGAACAAAACCTTTGATATCGACTGGCGCTTTGATGAGACAAAGGTGCGGGAAATCGTGGAAAAACAGGCGGAGAAATATCATATCGAACCCACGGAAACCCTCATGTATCTTGAAGAAGCGGAAGACGGGAAGAAAAAGGATGCAAAAGAGAGTGCGGCGCAGTTTGTGATTGAAGAAGGTCAGACCGGAAGATCCATCAGTGTGAGCGCATCGACAACCGCAATTATGGCGGCGCTCAATGACTGGGACGGCGAAGACAAAGAGATCCCGCTTGCGGTTACGATCACAGAGCCGAAGGGTACAAAAGAAGAACTGAGGAAGGTGAAAGATGTGCTCGGTACGTTTTCCACCTCTTTCGGAAGTTCGAACTCGAACCGAACCGAGAATCTGCGTAACGGTGCGGCACTGATCAACGGAACGATTCTCTATCCGGGAGAAGAATTCTCTACCTATCGCACGGTAGCGCCATTCACAGAGGAAAACGGGTATTTTCTCGCCGGTTCCTACCTGAACGGAACCGTCGTGGAGACGCTTGGCGGCGGAATCTGCCAAGTCAGTACAACACTGTATAATGCGGTGCTTTTAGCGGAGTTGGAAGTGACGGAGCGCTTCAACCACTCCATGGTGGTAAAATATGTGAAATTATCCGGCGACGCTGCGATCTCCGGTACGGAGAAGGATTTCAAATTCAGGAATAATTTGCAGAATCCCATCTACATCGAAGGCAAGGTAAAAAAGGATAAAAAGCTGGTCTTTACGATCTACGGGGTGGAGAGCAGACCGGAAAACCGCACGGTGGAATTGGAGAGTATCGAGACCTATAAAGCTGACCAGGGGCCGGACGTCATTCAGTCCGATCCGTCCAAACCGGTGGGATATATTAAGGCAACGGCAGGACATACCGGTTATTCCGGCGAATACTGGAGAATCATTCAAGTGGACGGTGTTGAGACGGAGCGGGAGAAGGTCAATACAAGCCACTATCCTGCGATTGCGGGAACGGTCGTTGTGGGAACCGGTTCAGCAGATCCTGCGATCAGCGCATCCATTCAGGCGGCGGCGGAATCCGGCAATGTCGGAAGCGTCTATGGCGCCATCGCACAGACTGCAGCGCCGATTGCCGAGGCTACGACGGAAATAACGGCAGAGGATTAGCGCAGATGAGAATCGGAAGTCTTCCGACAAACGTGAAGAAGCGTGTTGTCGATTCCTATATTCAACCGAATTATGAACGGCTCCATGTCGTGAGGCAGGCGGCGATCTCCTGCCGCAGCGCGGTATGGCTGACGGCGTTGGATGCGATCAATACCGCACGGGCGTGGGCGGACGGAGAACTTGCGCTGACAGCGGGACTGATTCTGCCCCCCGAAACGGAAGAACCGGCGGCAGCCGCGGTGATGGAGCAGTTAGCCGCTTTGTGCAAGAGAGAGTGCGTTTCGTTTCTCCATGCCAATGTATGTACACTTGCAGAAGCAAAGCAGATCTTTCTGACCGTAGCGGCAGAAGCAAAAGCGAGGGTTTCCGTCAAAGAAACGGGGGTAGATATTCTGCTTGCCGGCTTCTCCGGCATGGCGGGCAGCAGTGTGATCGCAGCGGAGAAAGAGAGTGAACTGCTGACGCACTTCTCCGCCTCCTTTGTATCGGGCACAAGCCGAACTGCCGCAGAACTCTCTGGCAAGGAACTGGTTGCGGCGGCGGAAAGCGTCGGCTGCAAAACGATTGTTCCGCTTTCGGAAGGCGGCGTCTTTGCAGGACTCTGGAAACTTGCCGAGCGGACAAAGTCCGGTCTGTCCGTTGACTTAAGGAAGATCCCTCTCAGGCAGGAAACGGTAGAAGTCTGCGAGATGTATGGACTGAATCCCTATCGCCTGCAATCGACCGGCGCATATTTGCTGGTTTCGGATTCTAGCGAACGAATCCTGCGTGACCTGAATGCTGCGGATATCCCCGTTGGCATCATTGGAAGACTCACGGAAGGCAACGACCGTATCATTATAAATGAAGACGAAAAGAGATACTTGGAACTGCCGGCGGCAGACGAACTGTATCAGATCTTTTAGAAAAGAGGAGAAGCACCATGAGAGAAAAAATATTGAACGTCATAGAGAAAAACAGCAGATTTGATCTGAAGGAACTGGCGGTAATTTTGGGAATGTCCGAGGTGGATGTTGCCAACGAACTGGAAGCAATGGAGAAGGAAGGGATCATCTGCGGATATCATACCCTGATCGACTGGGAGAAGGTAACCAACCAGAAAATCAATGCCGTGATCGAAGTTCGGGTGTCCCCGCAGCGTGGGAGAGGGTTTGATTCCATCGCCGAGCGGATCTATAAGTATCCCGAGGTGGAATCGGTCTATTTGATGTCCGGCGGTTATGATTTGCTGGTGATGTTGGAGGGCAAAACCCTTCGCGAAGTATCCGGTTTCGTATCGGAGAAGTTGTCCACGCTGGATACCGTACTCAGCACGGCAACACATTTTATCCTGAAGAAATACAAGGATCACGGAACGATTCTGCATCAGGAATATGAAGATGAAAGGGAGATTGTATCATTATGAGAAATCCGCTGTCTGAAACGATCGTTTCGATCAAGCCTTCGGGGATCAGACGGTTTTTCGATATTGCCGCAGAGAGAAAGGACACCATCTCTCTTGGCGTAGGGGAACCGGATTTCGATACTCCGTGGCATATCAGGGATGAGGGCATTTATTCCCTGGAAAAAGGCAAGACATTTTATACCTCCAATTCGGGTCTGATGACTCTGCGAGAGGAAATCTGCAATTATATGAAACGCAAGATGCAGTTGACCTATGACCCGAAAACAGAGGTACTGGTTACCGTCGGCGGAAGCGAGGCGATAGATATCGGCATGCGTGCCATGATCAATCCGGGAGAAGAGGTGATCATTCCGCAGCCGAGTTTCGTCTCCTATGAACCCTGTGCGATCCTTGCAGGCGCGAAGCCCGTGATCATTCCGCTGAGGAACGAGAACGAATTCCGTCTGACGCCGGAAGAGCTGCTGCACGCGATTACCGAGAAAACCAAACTTCTGGTACTCCCGTTTCCCAACAATCCGACAGGAGCGATCATGGAGCGGAGCGATCTTGAGAAGATTGCCAAGATCTGCGTTGAAAAGGATATTTTTGTGATGTCCGATGAGATCTATGCCGAACTGACCTTTGGCGGCAAGAAACATGTTTCCATTGCTGCGCTTCCCGGCATGCAGGAACGGACGATCCTGATCAACGGCTTCTCGAAAGCATACGCCATGACCGGTTGGAGACTGGGATATGCCTGCGGCCCGAAAGAGGTCATCAAGCAGATGACCAAGATTCATCAGTTTGCGATCATGTGCGCGCCCACAACGAGCCAGTATGCCGCAGTCGAGGCACTGAAAAACGGAGACGCGGACGTAGTGGAAATGTGTGAGTCCTACAATCAGCGCCGCAACTTCCTCATGAATGCGTTCAAGGAAATGAATCTTCCGTGCTTCGAGCCGTTCGGCGCTTTCTATGTTTTCCCCTGCATCAAGGAATTCGGCATGACCTCTGAGGAATTTGCGTTCGCCTTGCTGGAGTCCAAGAATCTGGCACTGGTTCCCGGCTCTGCGTTCGGCGACAGCGGAGAGGGCTTCTTGCGGATTTCCTACGCCTATTCGCTGAAAAAGCTGAAAGAGGCAATGGAGAGGCTTGCGGAATTCGTGAACGAATTAAGGAGTCAGGCATGAACATCGTGCTGCTTGAGCCGGAGATACCCGCCAATACCGGCAATATCGGGCGCACCTGTGTTGCAACAGGCGCGAAGCTGCATCTCATCGAACCTCTCGGCTTTCGCTTGACGGAGCAGAATTTGAAGCGCGCCGGTATGGATTACTGGCAGGAACTGGACGTGGCGCGATATGTGAACTTTGAAGAGTTCCTTTGTAAAAATCATCATCCGAAGATTTATATGGCGACCACAAAAGCGGCGAAATGTTATACGGATGTAGCGTATGAAGCGGACGCGTTTCTGCTGTTCGGGAAGGAAAGCGCGGGCATTCCGGAGGAAATTCTGCTGGGCTATGAGGAAACCTGCATTCGGATTCCGATGGCGGAGAATGCCAGATCTCTGAATCTTTCGAACTCCGTTGCCATCGTGCTCTATGAAGCGCTCAGACAAAACGGGTTCGGCACGTTAGAGAAAAAAGGAGCCCTGCACCGACTTGCCTGGCGTTCGGAACAGGGCGGTTGATACGAATCAGTCGTCGTCATCCAGTTGTGTTTTCGATTTGGAAAGAGTAAAGATAAATTCAGTACCGACGCCCTCTGTGGAAATGACATTGATGTTTTCGCGGTGGGCGCTGATGATTTCTTTGGTAATGGACAGGCCGAGACCTGTTCCTTTTTTGTCTTTGCCGCGTGAGGAATCGGTTTTGTAGAAGCGGTCAAAGATTAATTTCTGCGAATCTCTGGGAATGCCGATGCCCGAATCCTTGACGGAAACGAAGACGGTCTCGTTTTTCTCTGTCGTCTCCACCTTGATCGTGGAATCGTCGTTGCTGAATTTAATGGCATTGTCGATCAGGTTGTAGAGCACCTGTTTGATCTTTTCTTCGTCCGCATAAACGAAAAGCGTTTTGCCGGTCAGCACGAGTTCAAAGCGGATCTGTTTCTGCTTGCACGCGCCTTCGAACGCTGCCGCAATGCCTTTGATTACTTTGTTGATATCGAAATCGCTCTGCTCGAGGACCATTCCTTTTGTGTTCAGATTGTTCAGTGTTAAGAGACTGTTGGTCAGTTGGGTCAAGCGGTCGGTTTCGTTCAGAACGAGTTTCAGATACTTCTCGTGCAGTTCCGGCGGAATGGTTCCGTCGACCATGGCTTCGAGATAGCCGCGGATGGAAGTCAGGGGAGATCGGAAGTCATGAGATACGTTGGCGATGAACTTCTTCTGGTTCTCTTCGGAGCGGGAGAGTTCGGATGCCATCAGGTTCAGAGAGGCGGCAAGACGCCCGATCTCATCGTCTTTATCCACATCGATCACATAGCTCAAATTACCCTCTGCATATTCCCGCGTCGCTTTGGTGATTTTCCGCATCGGAAGATATATGATCGCCGTGAAAACAATGAGGACAATCAGAGACAGACTGAAAATAATGGTAAAGGTCTGATATGCGAGCGAAACCAAAGAAGCGCGAATCTCTTCCACCTCGGAGAGTGGAAGATGGACAATAATATAGGCCTTTCGCTGGAAATTGGCATTGACCGGAGAAATGACGCTCAGCACCGGATTTTCGAAACAGTTGTAAAAATCACCCACCATATAGTAATTTCTGGTTCGCGACGGATCGAAGGAGTCCAGTTTCTGCGTCACCTGACCGGAAGGGCTGTCGGTATCATAAAGCAGCGTGCCGTTTGTGGAAAGAATCCAGATGCTCGTGGAAGTCATGGATGCGATTTCTTTTAATTGTTGTCTGATTTCCGCACCGGTTTTTTCGCGGTTGGACATATTTCTGGAATAGTAGTTCGCGATGGAAGTGGATTCTTTGTACAGCTGCGCTGCCTTCGTCCGCGTAAGCGTCTGCATGACCAGATCGGAAGTCAGAAATTCGATCGTGATCAGGCTTAAGAGCGCAAACAAAAGGTAAGCCAGTATGAACTTGAGATAGACGGTATGTCCTCGTTTCATCCGCTATTTCACCTCGAATTTATAACCGATGCCCCAGACAGTGGAGAGACGCCATGCATCGTGATCTTTCAGTTTCTCGCGCAGACGTTTGATGTGGACGTCCACGGTTCTGGTATCGCCGATATATTCATAGCCCCAGATATGATCGAGGAGCTGTTCTCTTGTGAAGACCTGGTTGGGCGAGGATGCCAGAAAATAAAGCAATTCAAGTTCCTTGGGCGGCATGTCGATCAGTTGCCCGAAGTAAGTAACGGAGTAGTTGGTCAGATTGATGACAAGATCGGGATACTCCACACGTTTCGCATCGTTTGCGGGCGTTGCCGCCTGCGTCTGTTTCGCGGACGGAACGCGGCGGAGTACCGCCTTGACTCTGGCAACAAGTTCCTTGGAGTCAAACGGCTTCTCCATATAATCATCTGCGCCGAGTTCCAGTCCGAGGACTTTGTCGAAGATCTCACCCTTGGCGGAGAGCATAATGATCGGGGTGTCCGATTTCGCCCGCACCTCGCGACAGACCTGATAGCCGTCGATGCCCGGCAGCATCAGATCAAGAAGGATCAGATTCGGTTGATAGGTGGTAAATGCTTTCAGCGCGTCCTCTCCGTCATGCACGATCATGGAATCAAAACACTCCTTGGTCAGGTACAGGGAGATTAATTCCGCGATATTGGCATCGTCGTCAACAATCAGTATTTTCTGTTTGTTCGCCATGGTATTCCTCCGTACGGTCAATTATTTGAAATCAACAATAGTTACGCCTGCGTCGCCCTCGCCGTATTCCGCCAGTTTGAATGATTTTACATAGGAAGCGCGCTTTAAATAGGACTGTACCGCATTCCGGAGCGCGCCCGTCCCCTTTCCGTGAACAATACGGACGCCGGATAAATGCGAGAGATAAGCATCATCCAGATACTTCTCAAGGCGTGAGAGCGCCTCGTCAACGGTGAGCCCTAAGAGGTTCAGTTCCGAGGAAATGGTTGCTGCCTTGCTTAAGTTCATTCCGGTGTAGCCTTTCTTTCCGCCGTCCTTTTTGCCCGTTGTCTCGGGGAGCAGCGCGAGGTCGTTTAAATTGGTCTGCATACGCATGATGCCGCACATTACGAAAAGATTCCCTTTTGCGTCCGGCAGCGTGGCAACCGTGCCGTCGATGTTCATGGAAAGGATATGAACGTTTTCTCCGAGCCGGAAATCGGAAGCCTTATGTTTTGTATGCTTCTGCGGTTCCGAAGCAAGGGCGTTTGGCTGAACATCTGACAACTTCTCGCGAAGTTTCTTTCGGTGTTCTTCCATTTCCCGAATCCCTGCGCCGCCCCCGCTTTTCTGATAGTAGCGGATCGCTTCGTCTGCAGTTCGTTTGGCATCCTGCAGAAGCTCTCTTGCTTCTTCTCTTGCTTCTGTCAGCATTTTATCACGAGTCTGTGCAAATTTGCGCTCTTTTTCTTCGAGAGAGGTCTTCAGGGCTTCCGCTTCCGCGCGATATTTGGCAAGCGCTGCCTTTTCTTCTTCTAAAAGCAGTCTGTTTTTCTCCAATTTCGAAAGAACATCTTCGAGATCTTCGTCTTTTCTGTCGATCCTTGCGGCGGCGTCATCAATAATCGCGCGCGGCAGTCCCAACTTCTCCGAAATGGCGAAAGCGTTGCTCTTGCCGGGAACGCCGATCAGCAGTTTGTAAGTGGGACGCAGTGTTTCCAGATCAAATTCACAAGAGGCATTGGTTACGCCCGCTTCTCTGAGGGCATAGATTTTCAGTTCGCTATAATGCGTAGTGGCAACGGTTCTGATGGCTCGCGCATGAAGCTTTGAGAGAATGGCGATGGCAAGCGCGGCCCCCTCGGTCGGATCCGTTCCGGCGCCGAGTTCATCAAAAAGGCAGAGAGAAGACTCGTCCGCGTGTTTCAGAATCGATACGATTCGCTTCATGTGCGAAGAAAAGGTGGAGAGGCTCTGCTCAATGCTCTGTTCGTCTCCGATATCCGCAAACACGTTTGAAAACACGGATAATTCGGAACGATCCAGCGTCGGGATATGAAGACCCGCCTGTCCCATCAACGCCAAAAGTCCCAGCGTTTTGAGGGCGACGGTTTTGCCGCCGGTGTTGGGACCTGTAATGATCAGCAGGTCGAAAGAATCGCCAAGATGAATGTCGATCGGAACGACGGTCTGTTTCTGTAGAAGCGGGTGTCGCGCCTTCTTCAAATGAACTCTTCCCTCGGTATTATAAAGCGGTCTGGTGGCGTTCATATCCAGTGCAAGGCGACCTTTCGCAAAGATAAAATCAAGGGATGCAAGCGTCTCAAGATCCTGTCGGATGTCGAAACTGTGCGCGCCGCACTCTGCGGACAGGGTGGAAAGAATGACTTCGATCTCCGCTTCTTCCGCCAGTTCCAATTCCCGCAGTTCATTGTTCAGATTGACGATGGCAGCAGGTTCGATGAAGAAGGTGGATGCGGAAGAACTCTGGTCATGAATCATGCCGGGCACATTTCCTTTGTGCTCGGCTTTGACGGGAATGCAGTATCTTCCGTCCCGCATCGTGATCACCGCATCTTGCAGGTAAGTGCGGTAGGTCTGATTCACCATCTGTGTCAACAGTGTATGGATTCTACCGGTTGTTTGCTTCATGTGTCGGCGGATGCTGTGCAGCGCGGAAGAAGCATCGTCGCTGATTTCGTCCTCTGACAGGATTGCGTGTCTGATTTGCGAGGAGAGATTTGTCAGCGGCTCCAAGAGCGAAAAAAGAGGATCCAGAGAATCTTCGGCAGGATCTTCATTTTCCTTTCTTCCGTAAGCCTTTACGCGCGCCGTGTTCTCTAAAAGAGCGGCGATCTGCAGCAGTTCGGAGACGGAAAGAGAACTTCCCTTTTCCAAACGCCCGATCGCGCCGTAAACCGACCGTTCCGCCCGGAAAGACAGGTTTCCGTTTCGAAGCAAACGACCGAGCGCATCAAAGGTTTCCTGCTGTGCCTGCTCGATCAGAGAAAGGTCGGATAAGGGTCGGAAAGAAAGACATCGCTCCTTACCCAGTTCGGAGGATGCCATTTCCTTTAGCCGGTCCGCTATTTTATGGAATTCAAGTGTCTTAAGAACCGCATCATTCATAACAAGGTAAGTGTAGCAGAAATCAAGCGGAATCGCAATGCGGGAGAGGGCGCTGCCGTAGGTTTTTATTGTATGTTTCAGGCAAGTTTAGTATAATAGTCAAATAGGAATTCTTGCAGTATCGGGGGGGTACATGGAAGGAGAAGATGCTTCATGGAAGATCAGAAGCAGGAAGCGATCCATGATACAGTAGCGAAAGAGAATGAACAGGCTTCTGCAAGCATGGAACAGAAATTTGATTTTATCACGGAGACCATCAAGCGAAAACCGATCAATAAGAAGCGGCTGCTTGGCAAGTTCCTCTGGAACGTGTTTTCTGCAGTCGTGTTCGGTGTGATTGTCTGCCTTGTCTTTATTATTCTCAGACCGCATTTCGAGAACTTGATTCATCCGAAGGATTCGGATGCGACAGAGACCAAGGTCGTAACGATTCCCAAGGATGCTGAGGAAACGGAAGAGACGGATCCGGCGGAACGTACGGACGGAAAAGCTGCGGAAGCGGAGAAGAAGGATGAGAAACCGCAGGAAGTGGTAACTCAGGTGGTGCAAAAGGTTGAAAAGGTGGAGAAGAATCTGGATATTTCGGATTATAAACACCTCTACCAGAAGATCAATCTGCTCGCTTCGGATGCGAGGAAATCTCTGGTTACGGTTACGGGAGTCTACTCCGATGTGGACTGGTTCATGAATCCTTACGAAGAAAACGAGAGGACTTCCGGTCTGATTATTGCGGATAACGGAAAGGAGTTTCTGATCATTGCGCAGACAAAGGCCATCAAGAATGCGCAGGATATAAGCGTTACCTTTTGCAACGGAACGGAATGCGCCGCCGTGATCAAGAAATCGGATGCCGAAACCGGCTTGTCGATCATCGGCGTCGATATGCAGAAGATCGATGAGAAGACAATGGCGGAAATTAACGAGGCGAAGTTGGGCAGTTCCGCACCGACGACGCTTGTCGGTACGCCGGTTATTGCGCTCGGAAACCCTATCGGGGTTGCCGATTCCGCTGCACATGGCTTTATCACGAGCAACAGTTATGTGAAGACAATGACGGACAGCAGCGTTCGCTTCCTGACAACGGATATTTTCGGCAGCACGCAGGCGAGCGGTGTGCTTCTGGATCTGGACGGATATGTACTCGGAATCATTTATCCGGAGAAAACCGTCGGCGCTGTTCAGAATATGGTTAAGGCTTACGGGATTTCAGACTTGAAGGGAAAGATCGAGAAGCTTTCCAACGGACAGGATCTTGCTTATCTCGGTATTCTCGGAACGGATGTTACGGATTCCGCAGCGGAAGAACTGGGGATTCCGCGCGGCGCTTATGTGAAAGAAGTGCAGCTGGATTCGCCCGCGATGGAAGCCGGCATTCAGAACGGAGATATCATTGTGAAGTTGGGAACTTCGGAGATCACATCCTTTGATACCTTTAAGAACACTATGCTTCGGAGCCAACCCGGAGATCTGATGATGGTAACCGTGATGCGGCAGGGCGTGGACGCTTATCGGGAGCATTCCTATGAGGTGAAGCTGGGTACCCAAACCACGCAATAGATGATTTTCACAAATAAATCAATTAAGGATAAAAGATGAAGTATATTGAATCACTGAGAGAAGGCGCTTCGGTGCAGGACATTTATCTGGTTAAATTTCGCCAGTCGGCGGTGACCAAGACGGGAAAGCCGTATGAGAACCTGATCCTTCAGGATAAAACGGGAACCATGGACGCCAAGATCTGGGAACCGAATTCCGCCGGAATCGACGAGTTCGAAGCGTTGAGTTATGTTGAGATTGCAGGGAACGTGACGGCGTTCAACGGCGCGTTGCAGGTGAATATCAAGCGTGCTAGGCTCTGTCGCGAAGGGGAATTCGACCCCGCGGATTATCTGCCGGTTTCCGCCAGGGATAATGATGAAATGTTCGCGGAGCTGCAGGGTATCATCGGTGAAGTGAAATCGGCGCCGCTGAAACAGTTATTGGAGAGTTTTTTCGTGC
Source organism: uncultured Lachnospiraceae bacterium (assembly GCA_964571555.1). GTDB lineage: Bacteria > Bacillota > Clostridia > Lachnospirales > Lachnospiraceae > UBA2868. The sequence continues at coordinate 22,615 of CAZNCH010000024.1, forward strand.
AGGATGCGGCGTTTGTTCAGGCGTTCAGAAAGAGTTCCGCAGCCAAGTCCGTGCATCACGGGTTTGTCGGCGGTCTGTTGGAGCACACGCTGTCGGTGACGAAACTGTGCAGATATTATTGCAGCGCATATCCTGCTTTGAATCGGGATTTGCTGCTGACGGTTGCAATGCTTCATGATATCGGGAAAGTGAAGGAACTTTCCCCGTTTCCCGAGAACAACTATACCGATGAGGGGGAGTTGCTCGGGCATATTGTGATGGGGAGCGAGATGGTCGGCAAACGGATCGAGACGATCCCAGCTTTCCCGAAGGCGCTGGCGGCAGAAGTGAAGCACTGTATTTTGTCGCATCACGGAGAGTTGGAGTTCGGTTCGCCGAAGAAACCGGCGATCATCGAGGCGGTGGCGCTGAATTTTGCGGACAATACGGACGCCAAGATGGAGACGATGACGGAACTGTTTGCGTCGACGACGGAGACGGGGTGGCTCGGATTCAACAAACTGCTCGGCAGCAATGTGCGCAGGACAAGTGAGACATAATGGAGTATCAGAAGAACCGGCAAGTTACGGTTACAATTGAAGATATCGGTGCAAACGGAGAGGGTATCGGCCATCTTGATGGCTATACCCTTTTTGTGAAGGATGCGCTGATCGGTGATACGGTGGAAGCGGTGTTGACCAAGGTGAAGAAGCAGTATGCTTATGCGAAGATGCTGCGGATACTGGATGCGTCGCCCGATCGGATCGATCCGCCCTGTCCGGTGCACAGGCAGTGCGGCGGATGTCAGATTCAGGCGATGTCTTATGAAGCGCAGTTGCGGTTCAAAGAGAAGAAAGTGTTCGGCAATTTGGTGCGCATTGGCGGGATCGCGGAGTCCTATCTTTCGTCTGTCATGGAACCGATCGTCGGAATGCCGGACGGCAGAGGGTTTCGCTATCGAAATAAGGCGCAGTACCCAGTCGGAACGGATCGTGACGGGAAGCTCGTTACGGGATTCTTCGCCGGACGGACGCATGATATCATTCCGTGTGAGGATTGTATGCTGGGGGCGGCGGAGAATCGGGAGATTCTGGAGAGGGTGCTCGATTATATGCGGCGGAATCACGTTGCGCCATATCATGAAAAGACGGGAACGGGATGTTTGCGGTATGTCATGATCAGAAAAGGGTTTGCTTCCGGAAGTTTCATGGTCTGCCTTGTGGTGAACGGACGAAAACTTGCGAATGCGGACGAACTGATCGGCAGATTAAGTGAGATTCCCGGCGTAAAGAGCATCTGGCTCAATATGCAGGAAGAGAGAACCAATGTGATTCTGGGAAACGAGAGCCGCTTGCTGTTCGGCGAGGAAACGATAGAAGACGTCATTGCGCTAAGAGATCCGGCGAACAATTTTGCGCCGACGGGAGATGCGGTTACCTATGCGATTTCGCCGCATTCCTTCTATCAGGTGAACCCGGTACAGACGGAGCGGATGTATTCGCAGGCACTTGCCTATGCTGATCTGCATGGTACGGAAACCGTCTGGGATCTGTATTGCGGGATCGGAACGATTTCTCTGTTCATGGCGAAGCGTGCGAAGCAGGTTTGCGGCGTGGAAGCGGTGGCGCAGGCGGTTCGCGACGCCGGAGAAAACGCAAGGCAAAACGGGATCAGGAATGCCTCGTTTTTTGTCGGGAAAGCGGAGGATGTGCTGCCGGCGTTTTATGACGGAAAAATGATCGGTGCAGAGGGGACAAAGTGCGGTTCGTTTTCTCCGGCAAGAGAATTCGTGCCCGTTGCGGAATTTCGGAAGCCGGACGTGATCGTCGTGGATCCGCCGAGAAAAGGATGCGATGAACGGTGCCTTGAGACGATGGTGCGAATGCAGCCGGAGCGTATTGTCTATGTGAGCTGCGATTCCGCCACGCTTGCAAGGGATGTGAAGTATTTGCGTGAGCACGGGTACTTGTTGAAAAAGGTGCGTGCCTTTGATAATTTTCCACAAACGGTGCACGTTGAGACGGTCTGTTTGATGTCAAGGGTCGAAGGAAAATAGCCGCAAAAGCCCAGTAATACTGCGGTTTTCGGGCTATCGGGCAAATTAGGCGTCTGGCAGGACGAACGCTTCTCGGTAACTTATCCAAGGGCAAATCCGGTCAAAAAGTGTGAGAGTTGAGTTGCCAAGTTAGATGTCAATAAGTTGAGTTGCCCAGTTAGATGTTGGGAAGTTGTGGCTGTGAGATAGATGTCAGCGCGGAAAATCAGAATTTAAGAGGACAATTATATGGCAAACAAATATGAAGTAATAGATGAATCAACATGGGAACGAGCTATGCACTGCATGGTTTTCCGGAACAGTATAGAACCGGCATTTTGTGTGACTTTTGAAGCCGACGTTACTGAATTCAAGAAAAAGGTCAAGGAGGAAGGCTTGTCTTTTACCTTGGCAATGGTCTATGCAGTCTGCAAGTGCGCCAATGAAGTCGAAGCGTTAAGATACAGATTTTTGGATGGGAAAGTCGTGCTTTACGAGAGAATTGATACAGCATTTACCTACCTTAACAAAGAAACAGGATTGTTTAAGGTTGTCAACGTTCCGTTCATAGATAATCTTCCAGAATATGTGGCGTTGGCATTAAAGACAGCTGAGGAACAGCAGGAGTATTTTACCGGCCCTCTTGGAAACGATGTGTTTCAATGTTCTCCTATGCCGTGGGTGACTTATACGCATATTTCGCACACTAACTCCGGGAAAAAGGACAATGCGACTCCTCTGTTTGATTGGGGAAAATACTACGAGAAGGATGAACGTGTCTTGATTCCGATTTCAATTCAGGCACATCATTCTTTTGTTGACGGGATTCATATAGGGCAGTTTGTTGATGCTCTGCAAAAGTTCTTTGACGAATATTAACATGCTGCAATAGATTAATGTATGAAATACTGCCTGCGCTGATGAAGAAAGGGACAACATGAAACTGAAGAACGTACTGATCGTTGTAAAAGACATCGAGAGAGCCAGACAGTTCTACCATGATCTGTTCGGCCTTGAGATGATCCTTGACAATAATGGAAATATGATTATGACAGAAGGGCTGGTGCTGCAGGAGGAAAAATACTGGAAAGAGTTCCTTGGAAAAGGTATCATTCCGGAGAATAACTCCTGTGAGCTCTATTTTGAGGAGTCTGATATTGAAGGATTCGTAGAGAAACTTGAGAAATATTATCCGGATGTGAAATATGTGAATCGACTGATGACGCACAGCTGGGGACAGAAGGTCATTCGCTTCTATGATCCGGACGGCAACTTAATTGAAGTGGGAACACCGATGTAGTATGAGGAAAAGATATGGCTTTTGATTATAAAAAAGAATATAAGGAATTTTACATGCCGAAGAACACTCCGTCCATCGTGACAGTGCCGAGCATGAACTATATCGCGGTTCGAGGTCATGGCGATCCGAATCCGGAGGACAGTGAATATAAGCAGGCGATTGGACTGTTGTACGGCATTGCTTTTACGATCAAGATGAGCAAAAAGGGCGATCACCAGATTGAGGGATATTTCGATTATGTAGTCGCTCCGCTTGAAGGCTTCTGGTGGCAGGATGATGTCGCCGGGATCGACTATGCACACAAAGAAAACTTCGAGTGGATTTCGGTCATTCGTTTGCCCGATTTCGTCACAAAGGCTGATTTCGAATGGGCGGTCGAGGAGGCTACTAAAAAGAAAAAGACAGATTTCTCAAAGGTCGAATTTCTGACCTATGATGAGGGATTATGCGTTCAGTGCATGCACATCGGTTCTTATGACAATGAGCCTGCAACGGTAGCGTTGATGCATGAGTTTAGGGAGCAGCAGGGCTATACGCTGGACATCACCGATCAGCGCCTACATCACGAAATATATCTGAGCGATGCCAGAAAGGTTGCTCCGGAGAAATTGAAAACCGTAATTCGCCACCCGATTAAACAAAAGTAATAAAGATAGACGAAGGCTCCCACACTTCCATCATCGGTAGTAAGGGAGCCTTGTTTTATGCTTCGATGTTGATTGTGATCCCGGACTTGAATTCCACTGTGAAGTGGTCGGCAAAGACGGTGATCTTCTCGATGAGCTTTTTGACCAGTGCCTCATCAAACTCTGTGATGTCAGCTTCCTGTCCGGCGATGAAATCCTGCAGCTCCTTAATCCGGTTCATCGCTTCTTCCCGGTGATGGCTGTCGAGTTCGGATTGTTCTCTCTGGTCGCGGAGCCGGAAAATCTCATCGGCGATAGCGTCATAGTCCTGTTTGTTGTTAGCTTTCTTGATAAGCTCTTTTAACAACTTGCTAGAAGAAAAACAAAAAGAACTCATCAAGCTGGCTAATA
>CAZNCH010000025.1:0-25902 GCA_964571555.1 uncultured Lachnospiraceae bacterium
CGGGAAGGAGCGGACTTGCGGAAAGGGGCGACGCAGAGAAAAGCGGCACGCAGGCACAGCTTTCCTACCACGCGGGCAAGGAACTGGCAAGACGCAGGAAGAAACTGGCGGCTACGGAAGAAGCGCTATTGCAGGCGGAAGAGGAACTGCAACGCTGCAAGGATGAGATGATGAATCCCGCGTATGCAAGCGACTATGTGAAATTGAGAGAATTGCAGGAAGCGATCGATCGTAAGGACGAGGAGATCCTAACGCTCATGGAAGCATACGAGGCGCTTGACAACGAGATCGCATCCTTTGCGGAACGGGGGGAAGCATGAAGGACAGACTGACGGCTTCGGATATTCGTAAAATAGAAGAAGAGATTGAATATCGGCGCGTGACCCTGCGTCCGGAACTGTTGGAGCATGTGAAAGTCGCGAGAGCCCAGGGGGATCTCTCCGAGAATTTCGAGTATAAGGCAGCCAAGCAGGAGAAGAACCGGAACGAGAGCAGGATCCGTTATCTGGAGCGAATGGTGCGGACGGCGCAGGTGATCGACGAGGATTCGGCAGCGGACGAGGTGGGGATCAACAATACCGTGACCGTGGAATTCTGTGATGATCACGCGAGCGCCGCATACAAGATCGTGACGACCGTGCGCGCCAATTCGCTGAAAGGACTGATTTCGATCGAATCACCGCTCGGCAAGGCGCTCATGAGACGGAAAGCCGGCGATACGGTTCACGTTATCGTGGACGAGCACACCGCTTATGACGTAAACATCCTTGCAATCGACAAAAGCAGCGATGATACGGAAGACGCGATACGGCAGTATTGAACAGACCGTTCCGGCGCTTCCGTGCCGCGCAGTTTTCAGGGCGAAACAAGCGATGCGTTCCCTTGCAAAAAGGGCGCAGATTCTATATAATGAAATTCCGTGTGCAGGCTTTGCGAATGCGAAGATAGACGGGCGGACAGGAAATGAGCGAAAGCATAAGGAGATCAACGATGGCATTATTGAAACAGTGGCGCGATATGGCTTATTCGGAGAGTGCAAATAAGGGCGACCTGCAGAGAATGTGGTCAGATTACTTCGAGAAGGAGAAAGCGATCTATGCAGCGCTTTTACAGAACCCGAAGGAAGAAGTCAAGGGGACGGTTTTGGAGCTCGCGGATCGATTCCACGTCGATCTGATGACCATGACGGGCTTCTTGGACGGCATCAACGACAGCCTCAAGAAAGAGAACCCGATAGAGAACATGGAAGAGGACACCAGGGTGTCTCTGAAATTCGATCCCGAGAAGCTCTATCGGAACATGGTTTCCGCCGGTGCGGACTGGCTCTATGAACTTCCCGAATGGAACGATATTTATGACGAGGAGACGAGAAAACGTCTCTACAGGGAGCAGAAGAAATCCACCACCTTTGTACGTGAGGGCGCCAAGATCGGCAGGAACGATCCCTGTCCCTGCGGCAGCGGCAAGAAGTACAAACAGTGCTGTATGAAGAACGAACGGAAATCAGAGAATACGACAGTAAAATGAGAAAACTAATCGGAACAAAGGCTTTTTACCGGCATGTCATGGCGATTGCGCTGCCCATTATGCTGCAGAACGGCATCACGAATTTCGTCAGCATGCTCGACAACATTATGGTAGGTCGCATCGGCACCGAGCAGATGTCGGGCGTCTCTATCGTAAATCAATTGATTTTTATTTTTAACCTATGCATTTTCGGCGCCATCTCCGGCGCCGGTATTTTTACTGCGCAATTTTACGGTCAGAAGAACGGGAAAGGCGTCAGGGATACATTTCGTTTCAAACTCATTGTCTGCCTGCTGCTGACGGGTGCGGCAATGTTGATTCTGCTGACCTTTCAGAATCCCCTCATCAGTCTCTATCTGCATGACGGATCGCAGACCGGCGATCTTGCGGCGACGCTGCAATTCGGCAAGGAATATCTCTTTCTCATGATGATCGGGCTTCTGCCCTTTGCGATTGAACAGGCCTATTCCTCGACGCTGCGTGAGACAGGCGAAACCGTCGTTCCCATGCGCGCAGGTATCATTGCGGTATTTGTGAACCTGATTCTCAATTATCTCCTGATCTACGGGAAGTTCGGCTTTCCGGCGCTCGGTGTGCGGGGTGCGGCGATCGCAACGGTGGTTTCCAGATTCATTCAGGTGGCAATTGTCATCATCTGGACACATCGGCATCGGGAGAAACAGCCGTATCTGGTGGGCGCGTACCGCGGCTTCTCCATTCCGTGGAGCCTGGTGAGGAAGATCACGATCCTCGGCGCGCCGCTTCTGATCAACGAAGGGCTGTGGGCTGCGGGCATCGCGACGCAGATGCAGTGTTATTCGGTGCGCGGACTGTCGGTGGTTGCGGCGCTGAATATCAACTCGACCATTGTGAATGTATTCAACATTATATTTATCGCGCTCGGCGATGCGGTGGCAATCATTGTCGGTCAGCAGCTCGGCGCCGGTGCGCATGAGAAAGCGCGCACATCCGCTTATCAGATCATTGCGTTTTCGGTCTTCACCTGCGTGGTGATCGGGACCCTCCTGTTTTTCGTGGGCCCGTTCTTCCCGGACATCTATCAAACGTCCGCCGAGGTGAAGAATCTGGCTGCGAACTTCATTCGCTGTTCGGCTGTCTGTATGCCGATGCACGGCTATCTGCATTCCACCTATTTCACATTGCGAAGCGGCGGCAAAACCATGATTACCTTCCTGTTCGACTCGTGCTTTCTCTGGGTGATCGCCGTACCGCTCGCGTTTGTTCTTACAAGATACACGCGGATGGATATTGTACTGATCTATCTTAGCTGTCTTCTGATCGAGGCGCTGAAAATCATCATCGGAACGGTGATGTTAAAGAGCGGGGTATGGATGAACACGCTTGTTGCGGAAGAGCAGATGAGCGCGTAATGCAATCTCAATAGTTATAAAATTAACAAATACATGATTCTATGATATAACTTTAAGATCATACAAAGGAGCAAAATTTATGGCACAGAATCCGATCGTAACATTTACAATGCGTGACGGCAAGGTGTTCAAAGCGGAATTATATCCGGAAATTGCACCGCAGACCGTCAACAACTTTATCTCTCTTGTCGAGAAAGGCTTCTATGACGGTCTGATCTTCCACAGGGTCATCCGCGGTTTCATGATTCAGGGCGGCGATCCGGAAGGCACCGGCATGGGCGGTCCGCAATACTCCATTCGGGGCGAATTCACCGAGAACGGATTTCAGAACGATTTGAAGCATGAAAAGGGCGTCCTTTCGATGGCGAGAAGCATGCAGCCGAATTCGGCGGGATCGCAGTTCTTCGTGATGCATGAGAAATCCCCGCATCTGGACGGGCAGTACGCAGCCTTCGGCAAGGTATTGAAAGGACAGGAACACGTTGATGCAATTGCAGAGGTTCCGGTGGATTGGAATGACAGACCGCGCGAGGATCAGGTCATGCAGAGCGTTACGGTGGAAACGTTCGGGGTGAAATACCCGGAACCGGAAAAGGTTTGAGTTCTCCTGATTTCAAGCAGGATTTGATTTTGGGTTCGGAAGACCGATCATAACGATTTGAGGAGGGTTACAAATGAAGAAGTGGAAAAACGCACTGGTACTTTTATTGGCGGCGGCACTGCTCTTTGGCAGCGTGCCGACCAAAGCGTTTGCGGAGCCGCTGATGGAGCAGACGCAGGTCAGTGAAGACGCAGAAAAACAGGGTGAAATTCCCTCGCAGGATATAGCGGAAGCGCCGCTGATGGAAGTAACCGCTGACGAGCAGCCCGGTGAGGAAGCGTCGGCAGAGGAAGAACCTGCGGAGGAAGCGCCCCAAAGGTGTATCCTTTTTCGGGTCTCTTTTTATCTGAATTGAGACTTGCATAAATACACAAAGTGTGATAATATAACTCTTGCAATTCATTGATCACAGACAGGACATTTCATGGAATTACGAATCGCACCGCGCGGCAGACCGCCGATGGGTGCGGAGTCGATTCAGCTGGAACCCCCGCCGCAGAAGACCCCTTTGAAGAAGCAGCCGCTTCTGTTGACACTGCTGCCGTCTCTCACGATGGCGCTTCCCATGCTGTTGGGCTTTTCTGTGATGTACCGCGCGAACACGCGCGCATCCGCAAACGGTTCGTACATGGGAATGGGGTTGACCGTTGTAGTCACTTCCGCGCTGCTCGGAAGCCTCTGGTCGCTTCTGAACTACAGAAAGAGAATACAGGATACACGTTTTCAGGAACGGCTCAGGAAGCGTTCCTATCGCAATTATCTTCGCAGTGTCGAAGATTGTCTTCGGGAGCATGTGAATTATCGGGAGAACCTGCTCCGCAATCAAGCGCCGGAACTATCGGAACTCATAGACCGGAAGCGTCGCAGCATCACATTTTTAAACGAAAGTCCAAGCGAAATACTGGAAATCAGACTCGGCATCGGCAACCTCACGTATGAGATTCCGCTGCAGGATGCCGACCAATTCACGACCGCAGCGGATGTTTTAAAGCGGGAGATGCATGCGCTGACAATGAAATACGGGCGGTTGGTACGCGTGCCGGTATCGCTTTTTGCAGGACACGGTGCAGCCATCCGCCTGACAGGCGAGCGGGCAAGCGATCTTGCCTTTCTGTTGACGACCGTGCTCATTCGAATCTGTCTGACCTATCGACCGCAGGAAGTGCGGATCTATGTCGCACTGAAAGATCGGCTCCTGCAAACGCAGACAGCGTGGGCGCATCTGCTGCCGCATATCATTCCGCCGGACGAGGGAATCCCCGCATCCCTGCCGGAGAACGGGTTTCTGGTGGCTGTGGTACAGCAGGAAGCGTCCATCAAAGCGGAAATGAAGGATGATCCCCGTCTGCTTCCTGTCTATGTGCACCCCGCCAATCAGTATCAGGGCGGGATTTATGTCAGCAAGACCACACGGTTCGAGGGTCTGATCGATGCGGACGGCGTGCGAACCGCAATTGCGTTGGATCGGGTGTCGCTGCAGGATGCGCAGCTGGCGGCAAGAACGCTTTGCAGATTGCGATCCGGCTTGCAGCTAAAGGAAACGGGCTTGCCGGAACTGCTGCCGATCACGGAACTTTTGCGGGATCAGAGCACGGAAGAAGCGATTGCGTCAGCATGGCGAGTCAGCGACAGTACACGGACACTGTCGGCACCGATCGGGGTAAGGCGCGACGGCTCCCCGCTGTGTCTTGATGCGCATGAAAAGGGAGAGGGGCCGCACGGGCTGATTGCGGGAATGACGGGAAGCGGGAAAAGCGAACTGTTGATGACCTACATCCTCTCGCTTGCAGTGAAATATCCGCCGTGGGAGATTTCCTTCTTTCTCGTGGATTATAAGGGCGGCGGAATGTCGCAGGCTTTTGCGGGACTGCCGCATGTGATCGGCAGCATTTCGAATCTGTCGGGTGAGCGGATCAGACGCGCCTTTTTAAGTATCAGTGCGGAGAATGAACGGCGGCAGCGGTTGTTTCTCGCCGCCGGAGTCAGTCACATTTCAGAATATCGCAGAAGCGGGCAGAGAGAAGCCCTGCCGCATATTTTTCTCATCATTGATGAATTCGCGCAGCTCAAGAGAGAAGAACCGGAATTTATGCAGGAATTGATCTCCCTCTCGCGGGTCGGGAGATCGTTGGGGATGCATCTCATCCTTTGTACGCAGAAGCCGGGCGGAAGCGTTGACCAGTCCATCCTGACCAACAGCCGTTTTCAGATTGCGCTGCGGCTCGCCGATCCGTTCGATTCTTCGGAGCTGCTGCACCGCCCGGATGCCGCCTATCTTACCGTTCCGGGGCGTGCGATTCTCAAGGTCGGCGCCGACGCGGCATTTGAAACCTTTCAGAGCGCCTATACGCGTGCGCCGGCAAAAGGCGTCAGGAAGGAAGCGGTGATTCTAACCGACGCATACGGCAGGCGGCTGCCGCCGCAAGTCGGCGATTCAGAGGATGCTGCGGCGGGTGGCGGGCGGAAATTGAAAGACGCCGAAGGTCCGGCTGAGCATGCAGATCCGGAACGGACGGAGTTGGAGATGATTCTTGCAAGGATTCAGGCGGTCTATCGGAAGTACGGGGAGCTGGAAAACGAGGTTTCCCACGTTGTTCCGCCGTTGTGGCTGCCGCCGCTGCCGGAGGATCTGGATCTTGCGGAACTGCTGGTAAGGGCGAAATTCCATGCGGCGGATGGAGACAGTGCAAGATCCGGAAACAGGGAAGGGGTTCCGATCGGACTCTGGGATCGACCGGAAACGGTCAGACAAGGGGTTGTATTTCTGGATTACAAAAAGGGGCACCATTTCATTTGCGGGATGCCGGCAAGCGGCAAGACGATGCTGCTGCACACCTATCTGTACCTGCTGAAACGTCAGGTGAATGTCGACGCTTTACCGCAGATCATCATTCTTGATTACGGCGGCGGAACGAAGAAAGCCGCCTGGATGGAAGAAGCGGTTTATACCGCGGGCGAGACGACGGAGACGAGAGAGACGCTTGCGTTTCTTGGCAGGAGAGCAAAGTCTGCAAGCACGGATGCAGATCGGGAGAATGACTTGCCCGTCAGGGATGTTCTGCTTGTCATTGACGGACTCGGCAATCTGCTGGAAGAACTGGGATACACCGTGATGACGGAACTTGCCGCGATTCTGAAATTTGGCGCGGCAAACGGAATCTATCTCATCCTCACCGCAAATGAAGTTTCTCAGAAAGGGATGCCGCGCGGCTGGCTCGGATATTTGCAGGCTCCGCTTTGCCTGAGGATGCAGGATGACTATCAATATGCGGAATTGCTTGCCAAACCGCAATGGAAGGGGGCGAAGATCACACGGGCAGGACACGGTTATGTACGAACGGACACGGGAATTGCAGCCTTTGTTGCAGCGCACCTCACAGAAGGACTTCCGTCCTCTTTATCATGAAAAGCCGAAGGAAACCGAGGAAGGGAATATGGACTCCCAAACAGGCAGAAGTTGAAAAACCAAGATAAAAAAGATCAGAAAACAGGAAAAGAACATGGGATAAGAAAATTGCGATGCAAATTGAAAACAAAAATCGGGATGAAAACATGATCTTAGGGAAATGAAATGAGAAAAAGAATCAGAAAACGGATCGGGAAACCGGATCAAACCGGAGAAAGAAACAGGCAGGGGAAATGAAGTTTGCAGAGATCAGGACGGACGGAGAAGAGATCACGTATGTGCTGCTTGACGAGAACCTGGCGGCAGCGCAGCTGGCGCGGGAAATCGCTGTGCGAATCCGACCGGAGCAGTGTGACTTACAGAAGCAGTTTGCATTGTATGATTTGATCGAAGAATGTATGCTGCATCCGCAGAAGACCTTGCGGGAGCAGCAGATTGAGGATGGCGCGCTGTTGTTGTTACGCGAGAATTCGTAAATGCAGAAGCATGGATCTGTCGTAAGATGCGCGCAGTCGCGGCGGGAGACGAAGCAAGGAGAAGAAGACGGGAAGAAACACGGAGAAAGGGGGAGAATATGCCGTATGAAAACTGACTGTGAATGGGTGAGATCGTGAGAAGAGGAGAGCGGGTGAGGAATGAGATACCTCAGGGAATACGGGAAGATGAAAGAAAATGCGGAGCGGATGGACGCTTTGTACCGCATGCTTTGCGCCAAGGCGGATCTGCTGGAAGAAAGCGCGCGGACATTGCGGCTGCCGTGGGAAGGACAGGCAAATAAACAATATCTGCTTCGTCTTGAAATCGATCTGCTGGATTTGGAACGTTATCTGTTGCGGATCGGACAGGCGGTACAGCTGTTTGGCGAAGCGATCGCGGAGTATCAGAAGACCGAATCCGTGGTAGAGCAGATGATTGCAGGGCTTCCGATATAGAAGAATCAGATTTAGAAGAATCATAGGAAACGGAATTCGAAGTTCAAACAACACGGCGGAACTACGGTAAATACGGTAAAACATCTAAGAAAAGAAGGCGGTGAAAGGATGTGTGAGTGGAGCAAAGCGCGGGATCGGATTGAGATTGATTTTGCCATGGCGATGGAGCGGGCACTGGAACTCGAGGAAATTGCGGGACATCTGACTTCGATTGCGGAGAATCAGGTGGGAGCGGTGATTGCAAGTCTGCCGACGCAATGGCGCGGAGACAACGCCGAGATTTTTCTCAGAAAAGGAAGCCGTCTGGAGCCGGAACTGTTGGGGACGGCGGAAAAGATGCTGAAGGCGGCAAAGAATATCCGCCTGACCGCAGAGATCATCTATCAGGCGGAGAAACTTGCAATCGGGATGATTTAGGAAGGAGGAAGAGCAATGTCATATATTTTAGTAACAAGCGGCAGGCTGCGAACGGGCGCGGACGAATTGGAAGGAATGAATGTAAGACTGTCGGGAAAGGTGGAAGATTTGAAGACGAAGGAAACCGCTCTGAAAGGACTCTGGGAAGGGGAAGCGAATGAAGCGTTCCATGCAGCCTTTCTTCGCGACGCCGCGCAGATGGAAACTTTCCACGGTGCGATTGTACAGTATGTACAGGCGCTTCGAATCATCGCGGCAAAATATGAGGAAGCCGAAGCCAGAAACATGCAGATCGCATCAAATCGAACCTGTTCCTGATCTCTTCGCCTACACTGCGTTTGTTCCGCCTGATCCTGCAACCATGCGTGGAATCAATTCTGCGAGAACACCCTGCAGTGCATGCGGAGAGCGGGGCAATCAAATCAGGATGCAAGTCAACTTGTCGGAAAAGGAGCCTACGCCGCGTTTTGAGCAGTTGAGAAGATGTCCGACGGCACGAAGGGAAAGAGCGTGAACACGATGAACCTCGACGGCAAGAAAAAGAAAGCCCCAAAAGAGTAAGACTTAAAAAAAGGAAGCCAAGAAAGAGAAAAGCCAAAAAAGAAACAAGAAAAAAAGAGAAAAGACGAAAAGAAAAGCCTCAAAAAAGAAAACCAAGAAACAGACAAACTTCAAAATAGAAAAACCAAGCAAGAAAAATGCGGAAAGGAACATAGAAAATGGAAGGGTATTTAAAGGTTACACCGGAACAGTTGATGAAAACAGCGGGAGAATTCTCGACGGCGGGAGAGCAGATCCGTTCACTGACCGCGGAAATGATGAATATTGTGAACGGACTCAAGGCTGTCTGGCAGGGGGAAGCGGCGGAGAGTTACAGCGCGAAATTTACGGGGCTTTCCGACGATATCGAACGGATGAACCGTATGATCAGAGAACATGTGAGTGATCTGAATGAAATGGCAGCCAATTACAGAACGGCGGAAGAAGCAAGTACGGAAAGCAGCGCGGCGCTGTTGCAGGACGTCATATCATAATGAATCAGGATCGGAGAAACAGTTTATGGAATATCAATCCAAGACATTGGTACTCATTGACAATTCGGCGTCCACTTCGATGGGAAACCGTAAGATCGCGATAGAAACGTTGAAGTATCTCTTTCGCAATGCACCGGTCGGGGAAAGCTTCGCACTCGCAACCTACTCCGGACAGACGGAACTGCTGGTTGATTATGACCGTGAAATCGCAGACTATCTGGACGCCGTGGAACGGATCGCCTATACGGAGAAGGAAACCTGCTTGAGCGACGTTGTCATGCGGACGGTGGAAGAATGGGAGAAAGCCGACTATGCCATGCGCAACATCCTTGTGATCACGGACGGGCTCGGGAGAGAATCCGGCGTCTATCCGATAGAGGAAGTCTATTTCAAATTGAATGAAGCGGACTATCCGCTTTATGCCATCCTGCTCGTCCAGGAGACCAACGAAGCCGCGCTGAACAGAGTCGCGAGCATGGCGCGGATCAGTCACGGAGCGGCGTTTTTCTCGGAATTCGAAGGGAGCGATGCCGAGGTGGAGCGGCAACTTGGCGAGCGGGTGTTCGCCAAGATGGAAGAGAAGAAAACGGCGGCGGGAGTGAGAAGCGAAGCAACGGAAAGCGAAACGGAAAGCGAGTTCGAAACGGCGGCGGAAGAGAATCGGGACGCTGCATTTGCACAGGGCGCACCGATGCAGGGGAGTGACGATACGGTCACGGAATACGATAGTGAAATGTATTATGCCAGGGTACAGCAGGAAGGGAACGTACGGACACTGCAAAGAGACGAGGTTCTCTCCGCCTGTCGACCGCTCTTTCTCATTCTGGGGGTCATGGTCTTTGCAACGGCGGTGATTCTGCTGTTGGGGAAGTATTCCAAGCGCTCGCAGAAAAGGGCGGAACCTGTGCAGCGCCTGCTTCCGGAGAAAAGTCTGACGGAGATCACCTTAGAGGATCTGAACAACCCCATGCAGTACTTCCGTCTGCCGCCGATGGAGAAGATCGTCCTTGGCAGCAGCAGGGAAGACGCCGATGTGGCGCTGGATTATGACGATGAAATTGCCGGAAAGCAATGCGAGATCAGCCTGCATTGCGGGAAATACTATCTGCGCGAACTGTCCGGCAAATGCAGCACCTACTTAAACGGACAGCGCGTGTTCCAGGAAACGGAATTGCACTCCTCGGACGTCATTTCCGTCGGTCGCGCCAAATTGCTGATTCGCATGCAGAACTACACAGTGTGAAATGATGAGAAGATTATGAGAATATTTCAGGAAATTTCGTCAGAGAAAATTCGTTGTCCCAACGCTGCCGGAAGATGAAATACGGAGAAAGGGGTCGGATGAGTGAACGGGAATTGCTGCTGCTGTCCAACTATGTCTATCTGGATGACAGCTGCAGCGACAGAACCATTGCAGAAACCTTGGATACATACAGGAACGAGACGGGAAGTTTCGATGCAAAGAGCGTGGCTGCGGTGAAAGCGGGCGGCGGGATGAATGCAAAGCAGGTAGCGGAACTGTTTATCGAAATGGATGCCATGCCGGAGCATTTCCGCGCGCTGACGCCGGATCGGATTGTCAATCATGACGGGCTGCGCGCCCTTGCCTATCCGACCGGCGATCACACCGCGACCGTCGTCTTCCGCGGTACCGGCGGAAGTTACGAGGCATGGAACGACAACGTGATCGGCGAATATCTGCCGGATACGAAAATACAGAAGCAGGCGGCTGCCTTTGTAAACGATTGCAGCGCTTCCTATTCATCGCTTACGCTCACAGGGCATTCCAAGGGCGGGAATCTTGCAATGTATTCCACTGTGATGTGTGCGGGCGTTACGTCCTGCATCTCCTTCGACGGGCAGGGCTTCTCGGACGCTTTTCTGAAACAATATGAGACACAGATTGGTGCAGCCGCGCCGAAAATCAAGTCAATCAGTGCGCACAACGACTATGTGAACCTATTGTTGCAGCCGATTGCGGGGGAACAGGTTTATGCCGAGAACGAAAAGGGCGGTCTGTATGCGCACTCCGCGTTCTATCTCTATCAGAGCAATACCTTCGATGAAAACGGGAACCTCGTCAGCACCAGAGCGCAGTCGCTTCCCGCAGCGGCACTGGGACAGGCGCTGGCACTGATCACCGCAGGGATCGATCGGCTCCCTGCGGACGGAAATGAGAAGATCAGCAAATTGATTGCGGCATATACTTCTTCGATTCTAAGCAGTGATCGCAGTCCGATTTACGAGCAGGGGAAGCTGATCGGCGCACAGCTTGGCGTCGGCGCTTATCTGCTCTCCATGCTGCCGCGTCGTTTGCTGCCGCATGATGAAATCCTCCGTCTTGCGGTTCATCGAAACGAGCAGGAGGGAAAGGGGATCCGCGGAGCATCGGAACGCCTGACGGAAGCGGCCGGTGAAATCGGACAAATCCGCCACAACTGCACTGTTCTTATGGACAGCATGCCGTCTGACAGCAAAGTTAACAGTTATGTAAACCTTTCTCTGGAAGAAATCATGACGGAACTAAAAAGAGAAAGGGAGAAATTAACGGTATATTCCGACTTACTGTCGGAAATTGATCGCACTTACAGTAACAAAGAACGCTATATCTGTGATAGAATATATGCATGATTGCACTTAAGATAACCAACATCAGACAACTGATGCAGCAACTGCTGACAGAGCAGGGAAACGCTTTTGATCACTTTCTGTTAAGTCATGCCGAGATCACGACCTTTGCAACGATCACGATCGACGGACATTTGAAGCGGGATTTCTATACGGCGGAGGAACTTTTGGCGTTTCGAGCGCAAGCCGCATCGGAGGGCAGGGTCTTCTCGGACAGTATGATCCGCTGGGAACAGGTCAAGCCCGTGATTTTTACCTATATCAAGGGGAAGCGGACGCCGCAGCACTTCCTGATCTCGCTCTGCCTCTCGGAAGAAAACGTATCGAAATTCCTAAAAGGATGCGGCGGGGAAGCTTACGCCAAGATGCTTGGCGGACTGAACATCAACTTAAAGTATGACGGAACGAATCTGCTCTGCACCAGCGGAATCAGTTTTCATACTTTTATTCAGGATCATGCTCTGGACCGAGCGTGGGATGAAATGGTGCGGAAGTTTTTCGATCGTTGGGAGATTGCGTACGAAGAAGCCTAAACTGAATTCGTACTTGACGGAAGCGCATGAACTGTGGTATTCTCTATTTCGGCAAGCAGAGTATCCACTCTCACCTTGGGGCCCTTTTGGTGCTGCCAAGCGTATGAACTCAACAAATGTCACGTTGTCGTGATTTGTTCCGTGGATGGTCTGTGCCGTCCATTTTTTATTTTGCACTGCGCATCGAGCGTACACTTTTGGGAGGTAAAAACGATTAGCGAGATGATGATTAACGAACAGATCCGCGATAGGGAAGTTCGTGTAGTTGGAGAAGACGGAGAGCAGTTGGGTATCATGTCTGCGAAAGAAGCGCAGGCGCTTGCAGACGAGGCGGGGTTGGATCTTGTGAAAATCGCGCCGAATGCGAAGCCGCCGGTTTGCCGCATCGTTGACTACGGAAAGTTCAGATATGAACAGACCCGCAGGGAAAAGGAAGCGAAGAAGAAACAGAAGATCATTGAGGTGAAGGAAGTGCGGATGTCACCCAATATCGATACCAACGATCTCAACACCAAGATCAGTGCAGCGAGGAAGTTCTTGGAAAAGGGAGACCGCGTCAAGGTAACGCTTCGTTTCAGAGGACGTGAGATGGCGCACATGCATCAGAGAAAATATATTCTGGAAGATTTTGCACAGGCACTCGCCGAGATTTCCGTGGTTGAAAAAGCGCCGAAGGCGGAGGGTCGTACCATGACCATGTTCCTGGGTCAGAAGAAAAATTAATGTGTTTTAACCGATGAGTTAAAATAAATCGATGAAAGGTTTTAGGAGGTAAGGTTATGCCCAAAATAAAAACAAACAGATCAGCAGCAAAGCGTTTCAAGGTTACCGGTTCGGGTAAGTTAAAGAGAAATAAAGCCTACAAGCGCCATATCCTGACGAAGAAGACAACGAAGAATAAGAGAAATCTCAGAAAAGCGGCAATCGTCGATCCGACCAATGCAGCAAACATGAAGAAGATCACACCTTATCTGTAAAGCAGAATGTCAATGAATTAGGAGGATATAGAAATGGCAAGAATCCAAGGCGGCTTGAACGCCAAGAAGAAACACAATAGAGTATTAAAACTGGCAAAGGGCTACAGAGGTGCGCGCAGCAAGCAGTACAGGGTTGCGAAGCAGTCCGTGATGAGAGCTCTGAGCAGCAGTTATGCAGGCAGAAAAGAGCGTAAGCGTCAGTTCAGACAACTCTGGATCGCACGTATCAACGCTGCGGCAAGAATGAACGGTCTTTCCTACAGCAAACTGATCCACGGATTAAAACTTGCTGAGGTCGACATCAACAGAAAGATGCTTGCGGAGATGGCAGTCAATGATGCGGACGGGTTTTCAACCCTCGCAGAACTTGCAAAGTCCAAGATTGCATAAGTGATTCCTATGAAATCATGAAATGAGGTT
The DNA here is from genome assembly GCA_964571555.1 of uncultured Lachnospiraceae bacterium. GTDB lineage: Bacteria > Bacillota > Clostridia > Lachnospirales > Lachnospiraceae > UBA2868. Next base: position 13,867 of record CAZNCH010000025.1, read on the forward strand.
CCTGTTCGGGAACCTCGTTTTTGAGTCCGAAATATTGTATCATGGGAGTGAGGAGAGAAAACGGTGATCTATCTGGCGAAGGTGAATGAGAATACGGAAGCGGAACTGGCGGCGCTTGTCTGTGAGGAACGCAGAGCCTATGCCCGCAAGTATCGCTTTGAGCGGGACCGGAAATTGAGCCTTGGCGTCGCCGCGCTCTTAAACGCTGCGGTTGCCATGGAGTATCCGCACCTGCCGCAGCCGCTGACCCTGATCCATGGGGAGAACGAACAGCCGGAACTGGTCTTGGATGATGTGCGGTCGATCCCTTATTTCTCTTTGAGTCACGCCGGAGATTATGTTGCCGCAGCGCTCGCCGATTCGCCTGTCGGGATCGATCTGGAAGTGAAGGAGAAGAAAGGCGAAAAGATTGCGGCGCGCTATTTTACGGCAGCGGAGCAGGAAATGGAGTTCCATACGGTCTGGACGATGCGGGAGAGCTTCCTGAAATGCTGCGGTCTGGGATTGCAGTTGGATTTTCGTGATTTTCACATAGAAAGGGATCGCCAGGAACGGCTGTGCGTTGCGCAGGAGCGTTTCCCCGCAACTTATTATGTCCGTGCGATGGAAGCGCCTGCCGGATACGCGCTTTCCGTATGCATGAGTGCGTCCGCCGCATTGCAAAAACTGACGGAGCATGGTACGATTCCAATGTACCTTGGACAGAAAGAGGGCTGATATGAGATACGTTTATCCGCATTATTATCAGGAGTTTGTCTGCACTGCCGATGCGTGTCCGGACACTTGCTGCACGGGCTGGCAGATTATGATTGATGAGAAGACGCTTGAGAAATACGAGCGGCATGTCGGGCATTTTGCGAAGCGGCTGGAGCAGGGGGTCGATTGGAACAAGTCCTGTTTCAAGCAGGATCTTGGCGGACGGTGCTGTATGCTCAATGAGAAAGGGCTGTGCGAGCTGCAGTTGCATCTTGGCGAGGAGTTTCTCTGCACGACCTGCGCGCAGTTCCCGCGTCATGTCGAGGAATTCGAGGGCTTGCGGGAATGGTCTTTGTCGCTTTCCTGTCCGGTGGCGGCGCACCTTGTCTTGAGTTGTCCTGAGCCTGTGCGTTTCATCGAAGAGAAGGATGAGGACGATGATCCGTTGATTGAGGATTTCAGAGATTTTGATTTTCTGCTGTTTACCGAACTGGAAGATGCGCGGGACGTGATTTTCACCATTGTACAGAATCGTGATCTGCCGATTTCCGTGCGCGTCCGCTGCCTTTTGAACATGAGCAGGGCGCTGCAGATCTGCGTGGAAGAGAATCGGATCAGCGATATGCAGGAAGTGGTGCGTGCTTTCGCCGCCATGCGGCAGGGCGATCCGGTGCCCTATTCCGAGGAGTTGAAGCTGGATTACGATGAGCCGTCGGAGCGTTACAGTTTTCTGGAAGAAAATTTCTCGATTCTGAACCGACTTGAATTGCTGCGGGAAGATTGGGCGCAGGTGCTGTCCGAAGAGAACGACCTTCTGGCGCAGGGAGAGACGCAGTATTACGAGCTTCGGTCCCGCTTTGTGTCCGCGATGGAGAGAGAACCGTGGTGGGATGTTTTCCGTGAGAACTATCTGCTGTCCTTTATCTATACCTATTTCATCGGCGCTGTCTATGACGACTGGATCGATACGAAGATCCTGCTTGCCGTGTTCTCGCTGATTTTCACCGAGGAGTTCATTATGAACGAGTGGAAGCGCAAGGGCGCGGTGACGCCGGAAGTCTGTGAGCGGATCGCCTATCGTTATGTGCGTGAGGTGGAGCATTCGGACTTAAACCTCAATGCGCTGGAGGATTTTCTGCATGCGTTCCTGTTCAGTCCCGCCTGATGCCGGCGTGAAATTGGTCTTGACAAGGGGGGATGGAATGGCATAGAATATCAATGTTGTTTCGGGGTGTGGCTCAGTTTGGCTAGAGCGCTACCTTAGGGAGGTAGAGGCCGCAAGTTCGAATCTTGTCACTCCGATCGAAAAGGATCCCATCCATGCGGGATCCTTTTTCGTATGAGATCGGTATGTCCGTTCGGTTATTCGGAGAATTGCGTAGCGTCTGCATCCGGCGCATTGTCGGCGTCGGGTAGGGGTTCCACGTCGATGACTTCCTCTGCTTTCAGGGTTGTATCCGCCTGCATGCGGTGGTCTTCGTTCCATGCATCCGCTTCGGTTTGCGGCGCTTCTTCGATTTGAACGTCCGCCTTACCGCCCTCATACATGCCGTTGAAGTACATATAAAGCGTGAGACCGATGATGCCGGCGCCGGCAACGACGAAGAAAATACAGAACATCAGGATTTTCCAGTGCTCCATGGATGTATTCTGTTCGGTATAGAGCTGGTAAGCCAGATACATCAGATAACCGCCGACAATCAGGCGAATGGACAGCATTGTTTTGGTGGGAAGCAGGCGGCGTTTGCCGTCCTCATTTTTACGAAAGAAACTGAAATTCATGATAATTACCTCGTGATTTGATCGTTCGAAGCGTGATGTTTTCATCGCGCTTCACCTCTTGTATCATACCATATTCCCGCATTGTTTTTGTAAATATTTCATGAAAACTTGGTGAAAATCGTTCGCCGGAGGACGGATGGAACCTGACGCGACTTGCGTTCCGTGCTATAATGTTGTCGTGTGTGATGAGGCTGGAAATCGGAGTTATGATTTTAAAATATCGGTACGAATAGTAACGGTTAGAGCAGGACAGAGGGGACAGACGAATTGTTGTCCCGCTTGACGGCGCGGAAGTTTGCGGTTTGAAGAGAGAATAGTGAAGACGTAATTTGGAAAGAAATATAGAAGATCAACCAATACAAACCAGGAAGCACAGGGTGCGGATGTAAGGAGTGAAAGGATGAAAGAGAAATTGGCTGCCGCATGGCGGCGGATGGTAACAGCGTTTCGGGAGATCATCAAGGATTATCCGGTGACGATTCTATGTATGGTTCTGGTCGGTCTGGTCTGGTCGGGAGAGGAGATCGCACATCGGCATGCGGGCGGTGAATTCTATGAGGTACTCGGTCATATCTGCATGTTTTTGGCGCTCTGTTGTCCGGGGACGCTGTTTGCGGAACAACTGTTTCGGAAATCGAAAATTGTGCGCTATGTTTTGTGCGGGCTGTCCGCGCTTCCGTCCTTTCTCTTTGTCTATCTGATTCTTGTGACGAAGGGTAAGGCGGAACTGTTTTCTCTGGACTGGTCGGCATATTTGACGGAAATCGGCTATGTCCTCGGAACGCTGTTTGCGGTTGAAGTGTTGGTGAGTCTGCATTTCATGCGGAAGGCTTCGGACGTTTCTTTTGCCGAATATTGCTACAGCGCATTTTTCCGTGCTGCGAAAATGAGCGTATTGAGCGGCGTGCTTTCGCTGGGCGTCCTGCTCGTGCTTCTGATTTTTACAGAATTGATCTACGAGCCGCGGGTGAGCATCATCGGGATCGCCGAGATGCTGATCGTCTGCATGTTCTATTTCCCCGGCATGTTGATGGCGGTGTCCCGATATCGCAGCGAGCGGGCGCCCTTCTTCTCGGGACTGACGCTGTATGCGCTGACGCCGTTGCTCATGAGCGGCATGGTCATTGTTTATCTGTATTTCATCAAGATGCTCATTACCGGGGAATTGCCGAAGAATCAGGTGTTTGCGATTATTAGCGCGCTGTTTTGCACCGGTGTTGTCATCTGGACGCTTGCAGCTTCCCGTTCCGATCAACAGATGGGGCGGATCGCAAAGTATCTGCCGTTTGTCTTTCTGCCGCTGCTGATCTTACAGATCGTCTCGATCGCGATTCGAACGAACGCTTACGGGATCACGCATAAGCGGTATTTTGCATGGGCACTGGCGGTGTTTGAGACGGTTTATCTTGCGATTTATTTCCTGGATTTCTTCCGCAAGACGAGATGGAAAGATTCGCTTTTTCTGGTGATCGCGGGAATGCTCTTCCTCGTGCTGGTCTGCCCCTTTGTCAATGTCAATGCGGTGGCAAGGCGCAGCATGATCGCATCCGTTGAACGCTTTACAGCGGGCGGTCTTGCCGCGGTTCCTGAGAATCGCCGCTATACGGTATCTACCTGCTATCGGGAATTGAAGGGATCCGGGTATCTTGCCAACCGTTATCTGACGGAGCGGTTCAGTGCGCAGGAGCGGGACGAACTGGATCAGTGGTCATCGGCAACTCACCGTCTGACGGATGCGACAAGCCGCTACGTATCGGCGTGGTGCGATGATGAAGCGATTTCCGTTGCGGAATATACCTATCTCTATCCCGTCAGAACGGACATCGAAATGAATCCGGTGGAGACGGATCTGTCCGCCGTGCAGCTGTTCTATTCGGATGAAACGGGCGCGCAGCAGAGCGTGAGGACGGATCTTACCGCATTGGCGAAGGGAATGGAGCAGTGTCCGGAGAATGAGACGAGCGTTTATTTGCAGGCACACGGCAGGATTCCGCTTGCGGATGCCGGACTGCTGATTCTTAAAAATATTTCTTACACGCATGAGAGAGAGGGCGTTGAGGAATACAGGGATCTTTATGCGGAAGGGTATTTGCTGGTAAAGTAAGGGCGGCGCGGTTGCAGGCGCTGAGCCGCGATGCTATAATGAGAATCGTGTCAAATGCGGGGATGAGAGATCATCTCCGGCTGAATGTGTCCGAAAACGGAAAGAGAAGAGAAAAACAAAAAGAGAAAAGAGGTAATACAATGAGCGAGTGTACACATGATTGTTCCACATGCGGCGAGAACTGCGGGGAGAGAGCGTCCGAGAGTCTTCAAAAGCCCATGAATCAATATTCCAATGTGAAAAAGGTGATTGCCGTGATCAGCGGCAAGGGCGGCGTCGGCAAGTCGATGGTGACTTCTCTGCTGGCGCTTGCCATGAAGAAGCGTCAGTATGCGACGGCAATTCTTGACGCGGATGTGACGGGCCCTTCCATTCCGCAGATGTTCCATGTGCACGGCAATGCGGAAGGCGATGATCTGGGGATTCAGCCCAGAGAGTCGATGGACGGAATGAAAATCATGAGCATCAATCTGCTGCTTGCGAAAGAGGACGATCCCGTCGTGTGGCGCGGCCCTGTCATTGCAGGCGCGGTGGAGCAGTTCTGGACGGACGTTGTCTGGGGCGAGGTTGATTACATGTTCGTCGACATGCCGCCGGGCACGGGCGATGTGCCCTTAACGGTATTCCAGTCGCTGCCGATTGACGGGATTATCGTGGTGACTTCACCACAGGAGCTTGTCGGCATGATTGTCGGTAAAGCGGTAAAAATGGCGAATCTGATGAATATTCCGGTGCTCGGCATCGTGGAGAATATGGCATATTTCGAGTGCCCCGACTGCAAGGAGAAGCATTACATTTTCGGCGAGAGCCATGTGGAGACGGTCGCGAAGAAGTACAATATCGAACATACCGCGCAGCTTCCGATGGATCAGGAACTCTCAAGGCTCGCGGACGCCGGTCGGATCGAGGAATGCAAGGGCGACTGGTTGAAGGGACTTGCGGATCTGATCGAGCAGATGTAATGCTTGCCGGATTCCTCCTCTTCCGGGACTTCTTCCTGACGCTGCCGTTGAATTTCGCGGCTTCGGTGCGCTGCGGGATCGCGTTGAAGCGGTTGGCGGATCGGATCATAAAACCGTTGCCGCAAAGGGGAAGCCGGTGTTGACTTGTGAAATGGAAGCGTGAATGATCTTCGATCCCAATGATTGACACGTAACGACAATTGCGTTACAATTTCATTGAACGGAGGTGCTTTATGGAGAAATCAACTACACTTAACTTAAGGGTGAATCCAACGCTCAAGAAAAATGCAGAGTCCATTCTCGGAAGATTAGGGATTCCAATGTCCACTGCTGTAGATATGTTCCTAAATCAGGTGGTATTGGTTGGAGGTATTCCGTTTTCCGTGATGCTCCCTCAAGCGCCGGAACGTATTGACGCTATAAAAATGACGGATACGGAATTGCATGCAAAAATCCAAAAGGGTTATGATGACTATCAGACGGGGAATGTCCGTGATGCGGCGACTGCGTTTGCTTTATTTCAGGAGAGTCACAGAGAATGAAAAAATATGTTGTCCGTATGACCGAGGAAGCCTTGGCTGACATGGAAGCACTGTATCATTACATCGCTGTCAGTCTTCAAGCGCCGGAAAATGCGATGGGACAATATAATCGCATCGCAGATGCGATCCTCACACTGGATGTTTTTCCGGACAGGCATGCAATATTTGATTCAGAACCGGAGCATTCGATGAAAATTCACAGAATGGCAGTGGATCATTATCTTGTTTGCTTTGTGATCGATCCGGAAGTTGTTACAGTAATTTCCGTACTCTATGGGGCTTCTGATGTGCAGGGCAAATTACGAACAGGACATAGAGAGGAGCCGTTCCGATTATAATTCGTGAAAGAACGCTCTGATTTCGGCTGCGGAGCAGGAGAGCTGCCCTTGTATCATTTCGCGCGAGCCGCCCCCCCGGGCGGAGAGTTCACTCCGCATTTTCCGCGCCAATTCAGTAGAATCCAGGGACGGGTTGCCGGCATAGAAGCGGTAGCCCGTTTCGTCATTTCCGTTGAAGACGCCGCAGAAGCCGGAGCACTTTGCAGCAAGCGCATTGTAAGTGACTTTCATTGCATGATTGCTCAAATCGTCTGCAAAAATGCAGGCGGGGTCGTTTGGATCCAGCGCGGCGACCTGCTTTTGCAGTGCGTCTTCGCGGAGGTTTCCAAGCGCCGCTTCTGCGGCGTTTAACTTCTCGCGCTGCGCCGCGAAAAGTTCCGGAAGCGCATCGATGGAGGTTGAAAATGCATGCGAGAGCGCGCTGATCATTGCGTGTTCTTTCTGCATATAGTCGAAGGCGCGCATGCCGCAGAGAATATTCAACTGTGTTCCGCCCTTGTAACTCTGGGAAGAGATGATTTTCAGAATGCCGACATAAGCGGTCGAGGGTAAGTGGGGCGCGCAGCAGGCGCAGCGGTCGATCATCTCATCCGTGCCGACCGTGACAAGGCGAACCTGCCCTTTGATTTCGATTTTGCTGCGGTAACGGATGGAGGCAAGTTCTTCCCGGGCAGGATAGGTGTCAATGATCGGGAGATTCCGATAGATGACCTCGTTGACCTCTCGCTCGATCGCTTCCGTTTCTTCGTCGGTCAGCGTTCCTGAGAAGCAGACGATGACAGGTTCCTCGTCGCTCAAATGAAAACTGACATTTTCATAGCCAAACCGTCGGTGGATCAGTCCACTTAAAATATGCTCTCCGCTGTGCTGCTGCATACGAGAGAATCTTGTCCGCCAATCGAGTTTACATAATACGGAAGCGCCGACCGGAAGCCGGGAAGCCGCTCCCGGTTCTTCGGACGTATGAGCGGCATTTTCCTGATCCTTTTGTGTGACTGCGGCAGCGATCAGATAAACGATTTCCTGATTGCCGCCGTCTGCGGTTAACCGTTCCTGTCCGTCGATCAGACTGTATTCCCGATCCTGATAAAGGATCGTGCCGTGATCCGCATACTGACCGCCGCCTTCCGGGAAAAAAATTGCGGGATCTAAGGTAATTTCAAAGAATTCCGGCTTGCGTCCGTTTTGCTGCATTTGCATCGCATCCGGTCTTGCCGCGCCAATTCTTTCTTTTATTTCCTGATCCGACAATTGCCTGCAACTGCATATTTTTGCGCTGCATTCGCTGCGCATGCTGTCTGTTTCGTACAGTTTCTTCATCTGTGAAATCCTCGTTTTTCGCTCATGATTTTCACATTATTATACCCGTTTTGGTGCAAATGGTCTAGAAGCGGCGGAGAGAATCCCAAATTGCTTTCGTGCGCACGATGCAACGATTGACGAACGGCGCTAAATGCTTTATTCTGGTTATATTAAGCATTGAATTGATCCGTGGAGCGGAGTGAAATAAATGCACAAGGAGGGTTCTTATGGTTTCAAGTATTATTGGGTCATATCTTGTTGAATGCGGCGTCATTACAAGCGAACAACTGCGGGACGTACTCTATGAGCAGAAGAAGGTGCGGGTGAAGCTCGGACTGATTGCGGTTTCCGAGGGTCTGATGAGTGCAAAGGATGCCGAAAGAGTCAACAAATTGCAGGCAACGATGGACAAGAGGTTCGGAGATATCGCTGTTGCGCAGGGACTCCTGACCGAGGGGCAGGTAGAGGCGCTTCTGAAGAAGCAGGGAAATGCATATATGGCATTTGCGCAGGCGCTGGAAGACATGAGACTGATTGATGTCGATCAGTTGGAGCAGTGCCTTGTTGACTTCAAGCAGGAGAAGAACCTCACCAACTCCGATCTCGAAGCGATCAAAAGCGACGATGCGGATCGGATTATCCCTTTGTATATGCCCGCCGGTGCGGAACCGTATTTTGAGGTTTCGGGCGTACTTCTGCGGACGCTGTTAAGGCTGGTTGACAATGATGCTTACCCTGAGAAGGCCTATCTTACGGACAGACTCGATGCGGACTGCGCGGCGTTGCAGCTTGCGAACGGGAACCCGGGTCTGACGATCGGAATTTCCGGAATCGGGAATTCGCTCCTGCCGCTTGCGAGTATTTTCGGTCAGGCGGAGTTTGGGTCGATGGATATCGATGCCATCGATGCGGTTGCGGAATTCGTCAACTGCGTGAACGGCATCTATGCTTCAGCCGTTTCCATGCGCGGGATTGAACTGGATCTGCTGCCGCCCGAATATTCCAACGAAATTTCAGAAGTGACGTCCGAGAAGATGCTTGTTTTCCCGCTTCATGTCAAAGGGAACTTTGTGAATTTCCTTGTTTCACTGAATCATACAATGAAAATGAATTAGGAGGAAATGAGATGGCTAAGATTTTGCTGGTGGATGATTCGAGAACATCCAGAAGAATATTGAAGGAGATTCTGACCCAGGCAGGGCATGAGGTGGTCGCTGAGGCGGAGAACGGAGAGGAAGGATACCTGAAATTCAAGGAGACGAAGCCGGATCTTGTGACCCTTGATATCACCATGCCCAAAATGGACGGCATCGAGTGCTTACAGTTGCTTCGCAAAGCGGATGAGAATGTGAAGGTCATTATGATTACGGCTGCCGGTCAGAAAGAGAAGATGATGCAGGCGATCAAATACGGCGCTGCGGAGTTTATCACCAAGCCTTATGAGGCGGAAGACGTGACCGCCCTCATCAAACGGGTTCTTGAGGGGTAAGGTTGCGTGATGAAAACACTGAAAAAATTGCTGCACGAAATTTTTATTGACGGACTGAGCGGTATGGCGATCGGTCTGTTCGCGACCCTGATCATCGGTACGATCATCAATCAGGTTGCAGGATTGATTCCCGGTACGATTGGAAGTTATCTTCTGATGATGGGGAAAATCGCTTCCGCCGTTACGGGTACCGGCATCGGGATCGGCTGTGCGGTGAAATTGTCCGCAAAGCCCCTGACCTTAGTCAGTGCGGGCGCTGCCGGTATGGTCGGCGCATTCGCTTCCAAGTTGCTTGCAGGAACGGTGCTGGTTGACGGTGCGGTCACGCTGGCAGGTCCGGGAGAGCCGCTTGGGGCTTTTATTGCCGCCATGATTGCAATTTATATGGGGCGGCTTGTTGCGGGCAGGACGAAGATCGATATTCTGGTTACGCCGTTCTGCTGTATTGTGTCCGGTTCTGCCGTCGGTCTCATTCTGGGTCCGCCGATCAGTTCGTTTATGAGCTGGCTCGGGAACCTCATCAATTGGGGAACGGAGCAGGCGCCGTTTACAATGGGCATTGTGGTTTCCGTTCTGATGGGGATGATTCTGACGCTTCCCATCAGTTCCGCGGCACTCGGCATTATTCTGGGGCTGAACGGCATTGCGGCGGGCGCCGCTACAGTCGGTTGCTGCGCGAACATGATCGGGTTTGCAGTCGCCTCTTACAAAGAGAATAAGGTCAACGGGCTGCTGGCGCAGGGTCTGGGTACCAGTATGCTGCAGATCGGCAACATTGTGAAGAAGCCGATCATCTGGTTGCCGGCGATTGTTGCAAGCGCGATTTTGGGACCGATTTCCACCTGTGTGCTCCGCATGACCAACAACGCGACCGGTTCGGGTATGGGAACGGCAGGGCTGGTCGGTCAGATCAATGCCTATCAGACGATGACGGCGGAAGGCGTATCGCCGCTGGTGACGCTCATCCAGATCATCGGGATGCAGGTCATTGCGCCCGCGATTATCGCAGGGCTGGTTGCCGCCTTCCTGCGCAGGAGAGGATGGATTCGGTTCGGGGATATGAAGTTGGACGTGTAGGGACGCGCAACATGATGGAATCTTAGATTGCACTTTGTGGGATTGTGTGGTATTCTGTTGGATAGAAACAGAATACCACACAATCCCACATTTTTATCAGGATGGAAGCGATTAAAACGGAGGAAGCAATTATGAGCGAAGCAAGGCAGAATGAAATGGAACTGAAAGAACAGATTTGTGAGATCGGTAAGCGCATCTACAACAGAAATATGGTCGCAGCCAATGACGGCAATATTTCCGTGAAGTTGAATGAAAATGAATTTCTGTGTACCCCGACCGGCGTATCCAAGGGCTTTATGACACCGGATTATATTTGCAAGGTCGATGCGGCAGGCAATGTATTGGAAGCAAAGGGAAAGTTCCGCCCCTCAAGCGAGATCAAGATGCATCTGCGTGTTTATGCCAAGCGTCCGGATGTCGGATCGGTGGTTCATGCGCATCCGATGTATGCGACGAGTTTCGCCATTGCAGGGATTCCGCTGACGCAGCCGATCATGCCGGAAGCGGTGATCACGCTGGGTTGCGTTCCCATTGCGCCTTACGGCACGCCGTCCACGATGGAGATTCCCGACGGAATCGAACCGTTCCTGCAGAATTTCGATGCGCTGCTGCTGGAGAGCCACGGCGCGCTCAGTTGGAGCACGGATCTTCTGTCCGCATATCTTAAAATGGAGAGTCTTGAATTTTATGCACAGCTTCTCTATCAGTCGAGAATGCTCGGCGGACCGCAGGAATTCAGCAAAGAAGATATTTTGAAACTCTATGATATCCGCAATCAAATGGGGATTGCAGGGAAGCATCCCGCAGGCATCTGCGATTCGATCAACTGTCCGGGCGGCTTCCGATGCGACGGCTCCTGCGGCACGATCCGTGTGAAGGAGTAAGGCACGGCGCAGAGCGCGGATCATAAAAATGAGAAACGGAGAATTACCTTGCTGGCAATAGAGAGAAGAAACAGAGTTTTGGAAATCCTGCAGGAGCAGGGACAGGTCACGGTTTCGGAACTGAGTCGTCTCTTCGAAGTATCGGAGGAAACGGTCCGAAGAGATCTGGACAAGCTTGCGCAGGAAGGACTGTGCGTGAAAAGTTACGGCGGCGCGATTCCCGCGGAGAACAGCCGCGTGGATATGCCCTATCACATCAGAAACAAACGCAATGTGTCCGCGAAGGAGACGATTGCCAAACTGATCTGCGAGATCATTCGGGACGGTGACCATTTGATTCTGGACGCGAGTTCGACGGCGGTCTGGATTGCCAGAGCACTTCGAAGCAAGAAGAACCTGACCGTGATCACCAACTCGCTGGAGATTCTGATGGAACGGGCGGACGCCGAGGATCGGACGATGATTTCTTCGGGCGGCGTGCTGAAAGAGGGTTATCTTGCGCTGGTGGGATCAAAGGCGGAGGAAGCTTTAAGCGCATACAACGTCGAGTGGGCGATTATGTCCTGTAAGGGGCTGGATCGGGAGCGCGGCGCAACGGACGGAAACGAGCAGTTTGCGCAGACCAAAGGCGCGATCATGAAAGCCGGCGGGAAGAAGATGCTTGCGGTCGACCACTCAAAATTCGACGGGGTCGCTTTCTCAAAATTCGCGGATGTGTCCGATTACGACCTGATCGTCACGGACGTCAAGCCGGATCAAAGATGGATCGATTTTTTCGTAGAGCAGCAGGTTACTTGTATCTATCCGGGAGAAAAAACATGAGCAATTACTATCTTGCAATTGATATCGGGGCGTCTTCG
>CAZNCH010000026.1:0-25704 GCA_964571555.1 uncultured Lachnospiraceae bacterium
AAAAAGGATAATAACAGGGAAACCTACGACAAAACGAAAATTAAGAACGGTGTCTTAAGAGCGTGTCATAAGAGACCGGTATCCATCGCCGAGATCACACAGATTGTGGATGAGGTGGAGACGGAAATCTTCAATTATGAGGACAAGGAAGTTCCGAGCCGCGTGATCGGGGAACTGGTGATGAACAAGTTAAAGGATTTGGATGCCGTCGCCTATGTTCGATTTGCGTCGGTTTATCGTGAATTCAAGGACGTCAACACCTTTATGGATGAGTTGAAAAAGGTTCTGAATTGATTTTCACCTTGCAATTAACGCCTGCATTGGGTTACAATGTAGGCGTTGTTTTTAATTACATAGATATCCAATGAAGAGAGGAAGAATGCACATGAAGAGAAGAATTTCCATTCTGCTCGCCTTGTGTGTGTTGCTGACGACGCCTGTTGCACTGAGCGGCTGCTCAGGTGATAAGGCGGAAAGTGCTTCACAGATCATCGTTGGAATACCACAGGATCTCGAAGACAGTCTTGACCCACACAAAGCAGTTGCGGCAGGAACCAAAGAGATATTATTCAATTTGTTTGAGGGCTTGTTCAAGCCCGATTCAGAGGGAAATCTCATACCGGCCGTAGCAAAGAGTTACGAAGTGTCGGAGGATGGAACGGTATATACGTTCATACTCCGCAAAGATGTTCAATTTCATAACGGGAATCCCGTTACGGCCGAAGACGTAAAATACAGTTTAGAGAAAATCGCCGGTAAACAGGGAACGGAGCCCATGATACCGGCGTATTCTTTGATGGAGAATATTTCGGTATCTTCGGATGAAACTGTGACCGTTACGCTTTCGAAAGCGGATCCCGATTTCTTATCTTATCTGGCAATGACCAATGCGGCGATCATTCCGATGGACAACGCAGCGCCCGATACGAACCCGATCGGTACGGGTCCCTATTGCTATGTTTCCCGTTCTGTGCAGGAGAAAATCGTTCTGAAACGTTTTGACGCCTATTGGGGTGAAAAAGGTAAAATTGAGAACGTGATCCTGCAGGTGGTTCCGGAAATCGATACGATCGTCATGAATCTGCGCGGCGGATCCATCGATATGTTCGCCAGATTAACAACCGATCAGGTGGCGCAGCTTCCGGACAGTTTCAATGTCATGGAAGGCACCATGAATCTGGTGCAGGCGCTGTATTTGAACAATTCCGTTCCACCCTTGCAGGATGTCAGGGTCAGAAAAGCGATCTGCTATGCGCTCAACCGACAGGAAATTCTGAATCTGACCAGTGAAGGCAAGGGAACGATCATCGGATCTTCGATGTTTCCCGCTTTCGGCAAATATTATTTGCCGGAACTGGCAGACAACTATCCGACGGATGTAGAGAAAGCAAAGGCTTTGCTTGCAGAAGCGGGGTACCCGAACGGCTTTGCGCTGGAAATCACGGTTCCGTCCAATTACCAGCCGCATGTCAATACGGCGCAGGTCGTAGCGGAGCAGTTAAAACGTGTCGGGATCAAAGTTTCGATCCGTCTGGTGGAATGGAATACCTGGCTGAGCGAAGTCTATGTTGGCAGGGAATACGAATCCACCGTAATCGGTGTGGATGCGTCCTATCTGACGGCAATGTCGCTTCTGGAACGGTTCTATTCGAAGGCGGACAATAATTTCATCAATTTTTCCTCGGAAGATTATGACGCATGTTATGAACGTGCGCTGACCTTGACGGACGAGGATGAGAAGACCGCATGCTATTTGGAAATGGAGAGAATACTGTCGGAAGAGGCTGCAAATGCTTATATTCAGGACATGGCGGAATTCGTTGCATTGAACCGGAAGTTCGGCGGATATGAGTTTTATCCGATCTATGTGCAGGATTTCAGCAAACTGTATCTGATTGAGGAAGCGGAAACAACGGCGAATTAGTCTGTTCGGGATAGAAGAGATGTAACAAAATGAAAAGGAGATCGATATGCGATATATCGGCAGAAAACTGATTACAATGCTGCTTACCGTCCTTGCGGTCTCCTTTTTTGTCTTCCTTGCTTTTTCCGTAATTCCGGGCGATCCCGCCACGCAGAAATTGGGAACGCAGGCGACGCCGGAGAAGGTGGCGGCGCTTCGTGCGGAAATGGGACTGGACCGAACGCTGCTCTTAAGATATACAGAATGGCTTGAGGATTTTTTCTTTGGAGATATGGGCACATCCTATCATTATCAGACTTCCGTCAGGGGGATGCTTTCGGATAAACTTCCGATTACGCTGACGCTGACGGGACTGTCGTTTCTGCTGATTCTGTTTCTGTCGATTCCCCTTGGGATTCTGAGTGCCAAGTATTATGACAGAATACCGGCAAAACTGGCGGATGTCGTGACCCAGATTCTGATGGCGGTTCCGCCGTTTTTTACCGGTATCCTGATGACGCTTTTGTTCGGTTTGCTGCTGCATTTATTTACCCCCGGCGCCTTCGTTTCTTATCACGTCAGTGTCGTCGGTTTCCTCGGTTATATGATCGTTCCGTCCCTCTCGGTTGCGATTCCCAAGGCCGCTATGACGCAGCGTTTGTTGAAGTCTTCGGTCTTGTCCGAATCCAAACTGGATTATGTGCGAACCGCATACAGTAAAGGGAACGGAACCTCCCGTGTGCTGTACCGGCACGTACTGAAAAACGCACTGATTCCGGTGGTGACTTTTCTCGGTATGACACTTGCGGACATTGTGGCGGGTTCGATTGTCATTGAACAGATATTTTCGATTCCGGGATTTGGAAGATTACTGATCACGTCGATCTCGAATCGTGATTATCCGGTTGCACAAGCCATTATAACGATCATTGCCATGCTTGTGCTCCTGATCAATTTCTTCGTGGATCTGCTCTATCGGGTGTTGGATCCCAGAGTGGAGGCGTCATGAGGATGAGACAAAACGGGAAATTATATCTGGGACTTGCTCTTTTTGCATTTACCATGCTGCTGGTTCTGATCGGCTTCTTTCATCCGCCCCATGATCCGCAGAAAATGAATTCCGCGATCCGGCTCATGCGACCGACGTTGCAACATCCGCTCGGTACCGATGAGTTCGGACGGGATCTTCTCTCAAGGCTGCTGCAGGGCATGGGAACGACGATGAAGGTTGCGCTTATGACCAATGTGATCGGCGCCGGCGTCGGCGTTTTGATCGGGGCGTTTACCGGTTTCTACGGCGGATGGACGGACGAGATCTTAATGCGTATCAACGATGCTGCGCTTTCCTTTCCGAGCATTTTGCTCGCGCTGGTATTCCTTGCCGTTTGGGGAACCGGCACCGATAGAATCATGATTGCAATGGGAGTGATTTTCATTCCGAGTTATGCAAGAATTGTTCGCTCGGAATTCTTGAAATGCAGGAAGGCGGATTATGTGAGCGCAGCGCGTCTGATGGGAGTTTCGGATGCGAGACTTATCTTTGTTCACATTCTGCCGAATACTTCCGTCACACTGCTTTCTTCTCTGATGATCGGATTTAACAATGCTGTGCTGTGTGAGGCTGCAATGAGTTTCCTGGGGATCGGCGTGCAGCCGCCGGAAGCCAGCCTCGGGCTGATGCTTGCGGATTCGCAGGCATTTCTGTTCTCGCGCCCCGACTATGCGCTTTTCGTCGGCGCCGCCATGCTGCTTTTGATCCTTTCTTTTGTCTTTTTGAGCGAAGGCTGGAAGGAGGGGCGGAATGCTTGAGGTGATTGATTTAAACATTGAATTCCGCGATCATTTGACTCCGGAGACTGTGGTATATGATTTTAACCTGCGCATGGAAGAGGGAGAACTGGTCGGTCTGGTCGGTGAATCCGGTTCCGGCAAATCCATGAGTGTGCTTGCGATTGCCGGACTGCTCTCCAGAAAAGACATGAAAAAGAGCGGTCAGATTCTGTTTGAGGGAACCGATCTTTTGACCTGCAGCAGGGAGCGTTTGCGCAGACTGCAAGGTACTGAAATCGGGATCGTCTTTCAGGAGCCGATGACTTCCCTGAATCCTACCAAGAAGATCGGATGGCAGGTGGAGGAAGCCTTGCTTCTCCATACCGATTTCACCAAGCGGGAACGAAGGGAAAAGGCGCTTGCGATGCTGCGGCGGATGGAGTTGAAAGACGCGGAGAGAATCTATCACAGTTATCCGCATGAACTCTCCGGCGGACAGCGACAAAGGGTCATGCTTGCCGCGGCGCTGATTCACGAGCCGAAACTTTTGATCGCAGACGAAATCACCACCGCATTGGATGTTACGGTTCAGGCGGATATTATTTCGTTGCTTGTGCGAATGAACCGGGAAAAGAAGATTGCGATCCTCTTTATCTCTCATGATCTGAATCAGGTGCGCAAACTCTGTTCGCGCGTGGTCGTGATGCATCAGGGGCGAATCGTGGAGCAGGGGAGTACGGAGGAAATCTATTTTCATCCACGGGAAAAATATACGAAAGAACTGATTGGCGCGATCCCGAAAGTGAAGAAACTGAATGATGTCAAATGAAATCTTAAGAGTCGAACATTTAAACGCATATTATAAGAAAACACAGGTACTCCATGATATCACCTTCTCGATCAAAGCGGGTGAGATTGTGGGTCTTGTCGGAGAGAGCGGCTGCGGGAAGTCTACGCTTGCCAGGTCGATTCTCGGCATGGTGCAGAAAACGGAAGGCGGCATCGTACATGAAACCGCTTTTCCGCAAATGGTGTTCCAGGATCCGCTGCATTCCTTGAATCCGATGAAAACCGTCGGCTGGATCTTAACCGAACCGCTGCATGCACAGCGGATCGGTACGAAGTCGGAACGAAGAAAACGTGTGCTTACGATGCTTGAACGGGTCGGTTTGTCGGAGGAATACTATGATCGTTATCCGAAAGAACTCTCCGGCGGACAGCGTCAACGGGTGTGCATTGCCGCGGCGCTAATGCTGAATCCGAAACTGATCGTTGCGGACGAACCCGTATCCGCGCTGGACGTGACCATACAGGATCATATCCTCAAACTGTTGTCGGAACTGAACCGAAAATATCAGATTGCGTTTCTCTTTATCTCGCATGATTTAAAGGTTGTATATGAACTGTGCAGTCGGATTATGATTATGCAGGACGGACGCATCATCGAACAGGGCAGCGATGATGCGGTGTTTTTCCATCCGCAGGAAGCCTATACGAAAAGGCTTATTTCGTCCGTAATGTGACGAAATGATTGTGTGAAAATCACATGATTTTTAAATTTTATTAAAAATTCAAATGATCTATCAAGTTATCTCGAAAAATGACGATAAATGTATTGAAAATCAAAACCAAAGATTATATAATATTCTACGAAGGGGTATTATGTTAATCGATTCATTTGGGGAGATGAAGAGATGGCAATGAACGGAATCGGTCAGGCGGACCTTTATTCAAAACTGAATTACAGCAGAGTAGAGGAACAGTTTCCTGCACAGAAGCAGCATGCTGATGCACAGGAGCGTCCTGTCGGCGAACGAACGAATGACGAGAAGCCTGCGGGATTGTCGCTGTCTCTGAATCTTGACGGGATCCGTGCCAGACAGAACATGAATCTGGACGACGCCGCTCTGCGTATGCAGAAGAGCAGCGGAAGCAGTTTCGAAATGAAGACGTTGAGTTACCGTCCGGATCCGGATGAGATGGATCGTGCGATTTCGGATTTGCAGAAGGATGCTTCCCTGATGCAGTACACCTATTATGTCGGCGATCCCAATGTAGTTGTAAACGACGAGGACGGTGTGGTTATCCGGAAATAATTCGTGAATCAGGAAGCGGAAGATAGACGGATCCGATCGTTCCATCCTATGGTTTGAGACAGAAAGTCGTGTACACGGCTTTCTCTTTTTGTTAAGATGGATGGGAGCGGCAACAGAAGCGCAACTATGGTAGGGCGGCGATGGAAGGAAGGCTATTTTGTTAGAATCTGTGTATCCTGATGAATATTGGAACAGCGCCTATGCGCTCCCGTATGAGGAATTGTATCAAAGGGGTTATCGCGGCATCCTGTTCGATATTGACAATACGCTTGTGCGACACGGCGCGCCGGCGGACGATGCTGCGATTGCCTTGTTTCGGCGGCTTAGGGAGATCGGTTTCCGACCGCTTGCGTTATCCAATAACAAGGAACCTCGTGTGAAGGAGTTTTGCGATGCGGTACGGATTCCCTATGTTTACAAAGCGGGGAAACCGAGGCGCGGCGGATACAGAAAGGCAATGAAAGCGATACATACGGACGTTTCCGATACATTGTTTGTCGGGGATCAGCTGTTCACCGATATCTGGGGAGCGAAGAGATGCGGTCTCTATTCGATTCTCGTGCAGCCGATTCATCCGAAAGAAGAGATTCAAATCGTGATGAAGCGTATGCTGGAACGGATAGTGCTGTATTTTTATTCGAAATCCGCTCGAAATCTCAAACGCTCCGGCAGTATGACAAATAATCCTTGAAATCTACAGGGTGATCGTTTAAAATATGATAGAATTATTATTGATCCATAAGGAGGAATATCGATGATATCAGCAGGCGATTTCAGAAATGGCTTAACTGTTGAGATGGATAATGCGGTATATCAGATTATTGAGTTTCAGCACGTAAAACCCGGAAAGGGTGCAGCTTTTGTAAGAACCAAGTTGAGAAACATTATCAACGGCGGCGTTGTGGAGAAGACTTTCAGACCGACTGAGAAGTTCCCGCCGGCGCGGATTGACAGAAACGACATGCAGTATTTATATGCAGACGGCGATCTCTTTCACTTCATGAATGTGGAGACCTACGATCAGGTGGCATTAAATGCGGAAACGATCGGTGATGCGCTGAAGTTTGTGAAAGAGAACGAAATGGTGAAGGTTTGTTCCTATAATGGGAACGTGTTCGCAGTAGAGCCCCCGCTTTTTGTGGAACTGGAAATCACGGAAACGGAACCGGGATTCAAGGGCGATACGGCAACGGGTGCGACCAAGCCCGCCACAGTGGAAACAGGCGCGCTTGTATATGTTCCGCTTTTCGTTGAACAGGGCAACAAGATCAAGATCGATACCAGAACCGGCGAATATCTGTCACGTGTATAATCACTTCGTTTACAAGGACTCCCTTTTCAGGGAGTCTGTTTTTATGCAATATCCGTTTCGACAGCCGTAAGGAGGAGAAATGAATTATCAGAATTTTGTAAATGAAATGAAGACTGCGGTGGCGGACAGAATTCCGAATGCGGAGATTCTGCTGCATACCGTACGTAAGAACAACGATCGTATTTTGATCGGACTCTCCGTTGCAGAGGACGAGTGCAGCGCGGTTCCGACGATTTATCTGGAGCAATTCCATGAAGCATACAGGGAAGGGAGAGAGTTGGATGCGCTGGCGGAGGAACTGGTTGAAATCTATCGGGAACACAGAATTACCGGAAATGTTGATCTGGATGCTCTTAACACCTATCGGAGCGCGAAGCGCCGAATTTATCTGAAAGCAATCAACCGGAAAAGAAACAGGGAACTGTTGAAAGAAGTGCCGCATCTTTCCTTTCTCGATCTGGCGCTGATTCCTTATCTTTTGTTGAACGATACCATTTTCGGCAATGCGACTACGCTGGTGAAGAGGACTTTTTTAGAACTCTGGGAAATCGGTGAGGAAACGCTTCTGCATGATGCAAGTCAGAATATGAGAGGGCGGTTTTCTTATGATTTTACTCCCTTGTCCGAACTCCTTAAGAAAATTGCGAAACTGCCGCCAGGCGACGAAGCGGATCGGAATGAACTTTATGTGCTGCGTTCAAACGGGCTGAATTGGGGCGCGGCATTGATGGCGGTAGAAGAGATCATGGAAGAGATTGCGCAGAAACTGACGTCCGATTTCTATGTCCTGCCAAGCAGTATCTATGAACTGCTGATCCTGCCGGTTCAGGATCGGACGCGAGAAGAGGAATTGACGGAAATGGTGCGGGAAGTGAACAGAACGAGCGTTAGCGAGGAGGATTATCTGTCTGACCATGCATATTTCTATCAGCAGGGGCACGGTTTTGTGACGATGAATAATAATTGAATTTTTAGACTTCCTATGATAATATAGTTAGGTGTGAAAAGTCGGGAATTTCCGACAGGGAGATCTGCACTCGTAGCTCAGTGGATAGAGCAGCGGTTTCCGGTGCCGCGTGCCGGGGGTTCGAATCCTCTCGAGTGCAGTCCTTTTCACAGAGAAAGTTCAAGAATCACGGAACGGAGCCTGAACGAAAGGATACGGAATCTGTATGAAAGGTTTCTTTGGCAAAAACTTAAGATATATTATCATCGGTGTGCTTTTCATCATTCTGGTCGTTGTCATTCTTGTTTTTGTGAAAAGAGGATCGAACGGCGGCGCTGATTCGAGTGAGGATGAGACACGCACAGAAGTTCCGGAGTCCAGTATTCCCGTTCCGAAGGATAATTTCGAAGAAGATGCTTATCCTGAGGTGAATTCACTTCTTACTTCTTATTTTGACGCAATTGCGGCAGGCGATGCGGACACGGTCGCATCCCTCAGCAATGAAATGACGGAAGAAGAACGAATCAGAATCCAGGTACAGTCGAAATTCTACGAAAGTTTTTCCGATTATAAGATATATACGAAGGCGGGACCGAAGGAACATTCTTATTTTGCCTTTGCATCCTATCAGATGAAACTGGTGAACATTGATACCGCCATTCCCGCGGTTTCTTCCGTTTTTGTATGTACCAATGACGTCGGTCAGTTATATGTGAACAAGTCCGAGCCGACGGAAGACGAGAAGGCGTATTTCCAGGCAATTGCGGTGCAGGATGACGTTGAGAAACTTTTTGCCGACGTGGAAGTGAAATATAACGATGCGGTTGAAAGCGACAGCGCGCTTGCTGCACTGATGCCGACATTGAAGTCTCAGATCAATCAGGAAGTCAAGGATATGCTTTCCGCCCAGCAACAGGCGGACGCCGAGGCGCAGGCGGCAGCGGAAGCGGAAGCCAAAGCGGCAGCGGAAGCGGCGGCAGCGGTTACGGTTCGTGTCACGGAACTGGTGAATATCCGTGCATCCGCCAGCACAGACGCCGAATCGCTTGGCAAGGCCAGCGCGGGGATGGAGTTCACCCGCTATGAAGTGATGGACAACGGTTGGAGCCGTGTGGATTATAACGGAACCGCCGCCTATATTAAATCGGAATATCTTGAAGAAGTGATACAAGAGACTGCGGATGCAAGTACGATCGGCGCAAGCGGTAAGGTGACGGTCAAGGAAAATGTCAATATTCGAGAGACGCCGGATGAGACCGGAAATAAACTCGGGGTTGCATACCGCGGCGAATCGTTTGATTTTGTCGAACTGACGGATGGTTGGGTGAAGATTCGATATGAGAATAAAGATGCTTATATCAAGTCGGAATTTGTTGATTAGAGCAGGAACTAGCGTTTAGGAGCAGGGGGAGAAACAGATGTCTTATGTGGATGAGATCTACAGCATGGTGGTAGAAAAGAATCCGGCACAGCCGGAGTTCCATCAGGCGGTAAAAGAAGTTCTGGAATCGCTCAGAACGGTAATTGAGAGAAATGAAGAGCGCTACAGAAAGGATGCGCTGTTGGAACGATTGGTGACGCCGGAGCGACAACTGCTTTTCCGTGTCCCGTGGGTGGATGATAACGGGCAGGTGCAGGTCAACAACGGTTTCCGTGTACAGTATAATTCTGCAATCGGCCCCTACAAGGGCGGTTTGAGGCTGCATCCTTCGGTGAATCTTGGCATCATCAAATTCCTCGGGTTCGAACAAATCTTCAAGAATTCCCTGACCGGACTGCCGATCGGCGGCGGCAAAGGCGGTTCCGATTTTGATCCCAAAGGGAAATCCGATCGTGAAGTGATGGCTTTCTGTCAGAGTTATATGACGGAACTTTATAAATATCTGGGCGCCAATACCGACGTTCCCGCCGGAGATATCGGAACCGGTGCACGAGAGATCGGTTTCATGTATGGACAGTACAAGAGACTGACGGGCGTCTATGAAGGCGTATTGACCGGAAAGGGCTTATCCTACGGCGTTCTCTTGCAAGAACTCAGGCAACCGGCTACGGCTTGCTGTATCTGACGGAAGAAATGCTCAAATGCAACGGTAAGGAACTGAAAGGCAAGACCGTTTCCGTATCCGGCGCCGGCAATGTTGCCATTTATGCGATTGAGAAGGCGTGGCAGCTGGGTGCGAAGCCTGTGACCTGTTCCGATTCCACCGGTTGGATTTATGATCCGGAAGGAATTGATGTGGAACTGCTCAAGGAAATCAAAGAAGTAAAGCGTGAGAGACTGACAGAATATGCCGTGAGACGTTCCGGCGCGCAGTATCATGATAAGGCTTCCGAGGGAGCGAATCAGTGGAGCGTCAAGGTCGATGTTGCGCTTCCCTGCGCAACCCAGAATGAACTGGATCTTGCCGACGCCAAGACGCTTGTTGCCAACGACGTGTTTGCCGTTGCGGAGGGCGCGAATATGCCGACAACGCTGGATGCGATCGAGTATCTTCAGCAGAACGGAGTCCTGTTCTGTCCCGGTAAGGCAAGCAATGCGGGCGGCGTCGCAACCTCGGCGCTGGAAATGAGCCAGAATTCCGAGAGACTCTCCTGGACCTTTGAGGAAGTGGATCGTAAACTGCAGAGCATTATGGTGAATATTTTTCATAATCTGGATGCGGCGGCGAAGGAATACGGTATGGAAGGCAACTACGTGGCGGGCACCAATATCGCAGGTTTCTTAAAGGTTGCGGATGCCATGAACGCACAGGGAATCGTATAGCGTTTCAACAAGTAAAATGAATTGTCACCTCGCAGATCATAGAAGATCTGCGAGGTGATTTTTGATTGCAAAACGATCTGATTCTGATACAATAATGATATGGCAAATTTGGAGATGGAGAATAAAGTTGATACATTGCCGGGAAGAAAAATATATTTATTCCTTCTGGTGCCTTTTTTTGTAGCCGGATATGTGTTTCTTTCGGTTCTTTTATCCTCAACGTGTAATTCCAGCAGTTTCTTTGAAGAGAATGTGCAGCCGATCAGAAATCCGTTTCATATTGCTTATGGAAATGTCGAAACGGATCAGACGCTTCCTGCTCCCATTCGCGGAAAGGCGCAGGAGAAGATTATCTTAACAAGAGTCCTTGAACATCGTGAGATGAGCGGCGATACGATTGCGCTTTATACGAATCGTGCCTTTGTCAGCGTCTATCTGAATGAACAGGTGCTTGCCCTGCCATATTCGGATGAAGGAGTCAATATCCCTATTCCGCGTGCCAGCGCATGGACCTTTGCAAGGATTCCGGACTACTATGCCGGCAGAACGCTGCGAATTGAAATAGAATACCAATATGACAAATATGCGGATGAGCTTCCGGCGATTCTGATGGGGAGCAAGGCAAATATCATCATGTATATTCTGAGAGAGAATTTACTGGCGCTGATTATTTGTCTTTCCATTGTGATTGTCGGGGTCTTTCTGTTGGTTCTCGGAATCTGTTTTCAGAACAGGATGTTTGCGCGTCAGTTCGCCTCAATCGGCTTTCTTGCCGTAATTGTTGCGATCTGGAATATTCTGGATACGGAACTGATACAGTTGATTACAGGAAATGTGACGATTGCAACTACGATGATGTACCTTGCGTTCTATCTGATTCCTGCGGCTGCCTTTTCTTTTTTACTTTCCTACCCGGGATTTGCCAAACTTACCAATGTCAGAGTGCTCTATCTGATCAGCATCGCTTCTTTTTTCATCATTAATCTCATTCAGGTGACCGGACTTGCAACCTATTCGGAAATGGTCATTGTGGTACAGGTCGAGACGCTTTTTATGTTGGCGGTGATTGTCTACGATTATCTAGGTCTGCGCAAAACGGAGGGCTTCCACGAGGAGGTTTATGTTTTCGTTGCGATTGCCGCGTTTGCAGCCATGTGTGTGCTTGATATTGTTCTGTATTACTTTAAGACACATACGGACAGCGGCAAATTCACCAGAATCGGCGTATTGGTCTTTTTTGTACTTGCCGGATACAGTATTGTGGCAAAGGCAAATGATCTTCGGGTACAGGAAGCGGAGCGGAACCTTTATAAGAGACTGGCATATTTTGACGTGATGTCCGGTGTACCGAACAGAACCGCCTTTGACAGCGATCTGGAAGAAATCGTGGAACGCGGGGACGACGGCGTCGATCGGGTTGCGATGATGGCGGATGTGAATAATCTGAAGATGATCAACGATATCTTCGGACACCAGAGCGGAGATGACGCCATTCAGACCGTCGCTTCGATTCTCAAAAAGAACTTCTCGACAAACTGCAAGTGTTATCGGCTTGGCGGGGATGAATTCGCCGTCATTGGCGAACATGTCGTTCCGGAGGAATTCGAGAAAAAACGTCAGCGCTTCCTCTGCGATATTGAGCTTGCAAATCGCGAGAAAGAATATCCCCTTGTCGTTGCAACGGGCTATCATTCCCTTTGGACCGACATGGTGGAAGAGGGCTTCTCCAAAGCCGATCAGGCAATGTATGAGAACAAGAGGCAACTGAAAGCATCGGAAACAATGGCTGACTTTTCCAAGCCTTGCATGGATCATGAATGAGAAGAACGGGACACGTTTAAATAAATACATTTCGGATGCGGGAATCTGTTCGAGAAGAGAAGCGGACAGAGTGATTGCGGAAGGAAGAGTTCGGGTGAACGGCAGACTTGCCGTGACCGGACAGCGTGTTCTGCCCTCGGATCAGGTGGAACTGGACGGGAAGATCCTTCATCCCGTGAAGGACAGAATCTATCTTGCCCTGAACAAGCCAAGAGGCATTACCTGCACATCGGACGTCAAAGATCCCGACAATATTATTGATTTTTTGAACTATCCTGCGAAACTGACCTACTGCGGCAGACTCGACAAAGATTCCGAGGGTCTGATGCTTATGACCAATGACGGCGATATCATCAATCGGATGATGAAAGCGTCGCAGTTTCATGAGAAGGAATACATTGTTCGCGTAGACAGAAAAGTGACCGTCGACTTCCTGAAAAAGATGTCCGCTGGCGTGTATCTGGAAGCGCTTGCCGTCACGACAAGACCCTGCCTCATCGAGGCTCTTTCCGATGAATTCTCGTTTCGCATTGTTTTGACGCAAGGGCTGAACCGGCAGATCAGAAGGATGTGTGAAGCGCTCGGATTTCATGTGGTGAGTCTGAAACGTGTCAGAATCATGAATATCATGCTTTCGAATCTGAAAAGCGGAGCGTATAGACCGTTGACGGAAGAGGAGATAGCAAAACTATATCAAATGACGGGAATCGGGAATGAAGATGGATAAGATCGCACGCATGAAGGAACTCAACGCAATACTGAAAAACGCTGCCAAAGCCTATTATCAGGATGCGGAAGAGATCATGAGCAATTTGGAATATGACAGGCTCTATGATGAACTTTCCCTGTTGGAAGAAGAGACCGGCACCATACTTGCCGGTTCCGTGACGCAGGAAGTCGGTTTTCAGGTCGTAAGCGAACTGCCGCGCGAGCGGCACGCCGCACCGATGCTGTCGTTAGATAAGACGAAAGATCGGGATGCGCTGAAGAACTGGCTGAACGGTCATGAAGCGGTTCTGTCATGGAAAATGGACGGGCTGACCATCGTTCTGACCTATGAGGACGGGAAACTGTCTAAGGCGGTGACGCGCGGCAATGGAGAAACGGGCGAGGTGATTACGAATAATGCGAAGGTGTTTCGCAATCTACCGCTCTTTGTTCCGTTCAAAAATCGACTGGTGCTGCGCGGAGAAGCCGTGATCAGTTATGCCGAATTCGAGCGGATCAACAGTACGATTACAGATGCGGAGGCGAAATACAAGAACCCGAGGAATCTCTGCTCCGGATCGGTGAGACAGCTAAACAATGAGATTACGGCGGAGAGAAATGTCAGTTTTTATGCCTTCTCGCTGGTGGAAGCGGATGGAGCGGACGATCGTAACTCCATGATGTCACAGTTTGATTTTCTCAAGAAGCAGGGTTTTGATGTGGTGGAGCATTACCTTGTGGATGAAGATACAATTCTTGATCGAATCGAGTATTTTGCCGAGACGGTTCAGCTCAATCCGATTCCCTCGGACGGACTGGTACTTTCTTATGAAGATCTCGCATACGGAAGGTCACTTGGACGAACGGCGAAGTTTCCGCGGAACGCAATTGCTTTCAAGTGGGCGGATGAAATGAAAAAGACGCAGTTGCTGGCAATTGAATGGAGTCCCTCCCGCACCGGTCTCATCAATCCGATTGCCGTTTTCACACCGGTAGAATTGGAGGGCACGACCGTCTCCCGTGCCGGTCTTCACAATGTAAGCATTGTGAAGCAGTTGGAACTGGGGATCGGAGACACGCTCAGCGTATATAAAGCCAATATGATCATTCCGCAGATTTCTGAAAACCATACGCGCAGCGGACATTCTCCCATTGCGGAATATTGCCCCGCCTGCGGAGAGAAGACCCGTATTCTGAATGAAAACGGCGTGGAAACGCTACGTTGTGTGAACTTGGAGTGCCCGGCGAAGAAGATCA
This sequence comes from uncultured Lachnospiraceae bacterium, assembly GCA_964571555.1. Classification (GTDB taxonomy): domain Bacteria; phylum Bacillota; class Clostridia; order Lachnospirales; family Lachnospiraceae; genus UBA2868. The sequence continues at coordinate 14,578 of CAZNCH010000026.1, forward strand.
AAGCCTTCACACTATTTGTCAGTCGTGACGCGATGAATATCGACGGAATTTCGGAAGCGACGCTTGAGAAGTTGATTGCGCACGGATATTTGCATGAATTTGCGGATCTGTTCCGACTGTCAGCGCACAGAGAAGGGATCTGTGCGCTGGAAGGCTTCGGAGAGACTTCATTTGAGAACATGATTGCAAGCATCGATCGCGCAAGAAGCACGACGCTGCCAAGAGTGATCTATGCGGTCGGGATTCCCAATATCGGCGTGAGCAACGCGAAAATGCTCTGCAAGGAATTTCACTATGATTTCTCGGCGCTATGCAGCGCAACAACGGAAGACCTTGCTTCCATTGACGGCATCGGAGCCGTGATTGCGAAGAGTTTTGTTGATTATATGCAGGATCCCGCGAAGAGGTTGATTCTGGATCATGTGCTTTCGGAAGTTACGCTGGAAACGATCTCGTTGGATGCATCCAATGCAGAGGTTGCCGGCAAGACCTTTGTAATCACGGGTTCGCTTCGATTTTTTGAGAACAGGGCGGCGCTCAAGGATGCAATTGAAGCGCAGAGCGGTAAGGTATCGGGATCGGTTTCCGTCAAGACCGATTATCTGATCAATAACGACAGAACCAGTTCTTCGTCCAAGAATCAGAGGGCAAAGGAATTCAACGTTATGATTATTTCGGAAGAGGATGCGATGAAGTTGTTAAAACTGCCGACGGAATGATTTTCACAGGAAATCGGTTCGGAAACGAAAGATGAGATCGAATCAGGAATGATGCAAGAAATTTGATTGAGAAATTAAATTTGGAAATAATAATAGAAAGAGGAGAAGATAAAAAATGCCGATTAAGATTAAAGATTCCCTGCCGGCGCAGGCGATTCTGGAAGATGAGAATATTTTTGTGATGACGGAGTTTCGGGCAATGCACCAGGACATTCGTCCGTTGAATGTGCTGATTCTGAACCTGATGCCGACAAAGGAAGTGACGGAGACACAACTGCTTCGAAAGTTGTCCAACAGCCCTTTGCAGGTGAATGTGGAGCTGCTGCAGACGGCAAGTTATATCCCGACGCACGTGGACGTGAATCATCTGGTATCGTTCTATACGACCTTTGATCAGGTTAAGAACCGTAAATTTGACGGAATGATCATTACCGGCGCGCCGCTGGAACGGATCGAATATGAAGAGGTCGCCTACTGGGATGAACTCTGTACGATTATGGAGTGGTCCAAGACCCATGTCCACTGTACTTATTTCCTCTGCTGGGGCGCGTACGCGGCGTTCTATTATTTTTACGGAATCAAGCATGGCTTCTATGAGGAGAAACTGTCCGGCATTTACCGGCATCGTGTTTTGAAACCGACGTCGCCGCTCTTTCGCGGCTTCGACGATCTGTTTCATGCGCCGCAGTCCCGCGAGATCTATGTTACGAAAGAGCAGATTGCTTCCGTGCCGGAACTGGAACTGATGGCGGATTCCGATGAGGCGGGCGTGACAATTGTTAAAACAAAGGATTCCAGAAGGTTCTTCGTGACCTGCCATACGGAATACGATGCGGATACGCTTGCCAATGAATATTACAGGGATCTGAACAGGGGATGGAATCCGCAGATTCCGAAGAATTATTTTCCGGATGATGATCCGAAACAGGAACCGATCGTCAATTGGCGCATGGCAGGGCAGCTCCTCTACACCAACTGGCTGAATTATTACGTTTATCAGAGTACGCCGTATGATGTGGAGGCGATCGGGAATAAAAACTAAAAAATACACGAGTAACGAGCGGGGACAAATCAGACAATGGCGGCTGTGGTGAAGGACATATTTTGAAAAAATGCGAAAACCCCAAAAGAATATCTTGAAAAAATGTAAAATCTCCATCGGTTCGCCTTGAAAAAGTGCCAATCATGACGTAATCTACTTGGGAGAGGTGACATTATGATAAGTAGAAAAGTAGAAGAAAAGATTTGTGATTGGATTCATAATTCTTCCAAAGCGCTATTGGTTACAGGAGCAAGACAGGTTGGTAAAACATATGTCTTTGCGCATTGCAATATTGAAGTTGATGGAAAAATAATATACTATCCAATCTATATGTGTTGTTTTTTGACGGAAGAGATATCAATGCCAATACTTCATATTACTATATAGATTCCGGTCGGCAACAATCGCGAGGAGAATAAAGCTGACTGCGGGGCTTTTGCACTGTGAAGGATGCCTTCGATACTAATTACTGCGTTGATCGGAGTACGCCGTATGATGTGGAAGAGATCGGGAATAAAAACGAAAGGAAATGGACGAGCGACAAGAATTTATGATTCCTTCCGGAATTACAGACGGTATCTTTGCATGTACGGCAATGATTCTGTTGTTAACGGGTTATTATGATAAAAGGGGAATCGCTTAAATGATGCATTGCCTCTGGTGGCGCGATCTTGTCCGAAGGGCAATTTGCCAATATAATAGATCAGAGATGCAGAAGGGTTTGGTTCAGTGAACAAGGAGGATCCGTATGATTGATTGCAGGAAAATGCCGAAGCTCGGCTTCGGACTGATGCGCCTTCCGGAGCAGGATGGCAGGATTGATATCGAACAGGTGAAAATCATGGTCGACCGGTATATGGCAACCGGCATGAATTATTTCGATACCGCTTATATTTATCATGGCGGCACTTCCGAAGTTGCCGCAAGAAAGGCGGTGGTAGAACGCTACGACAGAGAGCGCTTCTTACTGGCGACCAAGCTTCCCGCGTGGGAGATCAAACGCGAGAGCGATGTGGATCGAATTTTCAACGAACAGTTGGAACGCTGCGGCGTGGATTATTTTGATTATTATTTGCTTCATTCGATCGAAGACGGAGGCCATTACGACAACTATGTGAAGTACGACTGTTTCAACTGGGGAATCAAAATGCGGGAAGCGGGGAAGATCCGTCATTTCGGCTTCTCGTTTCACGGAAGTCCGGAACTGCTGGAGGAGATTCTTGAGAAACATCCGGAATTTGAATTTGTTCAGATCCAGATGAATTATCTCGATCGGACGAACCCGGTCGTGCGTTCCCAGGAACTGTATGAGATCCTTGCAAAGAGAAAACTTCCGATCATTATTATGGAACCGGTGAGAGGCGGAATGCTGGCGTCCATGCCGGAAGAACTGGAAGGGCTGTTCAAGGCTGCCAGACCGAATGATTCTGTCGCTTCCTGGGCGCTCCGTTTTGCGGCGAGTCTTCCCGGCGTGGTGACAGTGCTCTCCGGTATGTCCGATTGCGCGCAGGTGGAAGATAACCTGAAGACTTTTACAAACTTTGAGCCGGTGACGGAAGCGGAAATGGGGATCATCAACAAAGTGACCGATCAGATTCTTGCGATTCCGCAGATCGGATGTACCGCCTGCAAATATTGTGTTGACGGCTGTCCGGTGAAGATCAGCATTCCCGATGTTTTCAGAACGGTGAATACGCTGCGCAGATATCCGGAGGATTGGAGATCGAAGAATTTCTATGAAGGGCTGGTAAAAAGATACGGCAGAGCCTCCGACTGTATCGAATGCGGTCAGTGCGAGCAGGTATGTCCGCAGCATCTGCCGATTCGTGAACTTCTGAAAGAAGCGGCAGGCATTCTGGATTAGCGCTTCTTGCGCCGATGCTGACTTTCCCGTTGCATTGTGCTATAATGATGAGGATATAAACAATCTGTTTCTACATTTTTAGGAGGGATGATAAGATGTCAAATCAAAAGAAGAAACGCGGCGGATTGAATTTAAGACATACACTGATCCTGTTTGCTTTGGTTCCGCTGATCAGCGCCGCCATCGTGCTCAGTTTTGTTTCCATTATGAGCAGCAGTTCGAAACTGAAATCGTCCGTTGACGGTTCCATGGTAGCGATGATCACGGAAATCGGAACCGGTTTCGATTATGCAACCGAGAGGAACCGGTCTGCGTTGCTGAGTTTTGCACAGGCTCCGATCGTCAAGGAGTGTCTTGAGAACCCGGATGATCCGGAGCTCCTTTCGCAGATGCAGCAATATACCCTGGATTATTACGGAACGGTAAAGGGCTGGGAAGGCTTGTATCTGGCGGACTGGAATACCAAGGTGCTGACGCATCCCGTGGAGGGAGTGATCGGGAAGACCTTAAGAGAGGGCGACAGCCTGAAGAAACTGCAAAATGATATGCTGTCTGCGGAAGGCGGCACTTACAATGTCGGGATTATGACTTCTCCGGCAACGGGGCAGCTGATCATGTCACTCTATGCGCCCGTTTTGGATGAGGGCGGCAATCCGATCGGTTATGTGGGCGCCGGTACTTATGTCAAGGATGTGGCGGAGAGATTCTCGGATGTTTCCACGCTCGGTCTGCAGTCCGCATATACTTATTATGTGGATCCGCACGGAACGCTGCTGTTCCATCCCGATGAGAGCAAGCAGGGGAGTTCCGTGGAGAATCCGGCAATCAATTCACTGATCGAAAGAATTGCTGCGGGGGAACACCCGGAGCCTGCCTGTGTGGAATATGAATATGACGGCGTTGTCAAATACGCCTCTTACTATGTCGGTGAAGACAACGCCTATATTGCAGTGTTGGCGGCGGATGAAAGCGATGTGAATTCCAGTACGCAAAGAGTGATCATGCTTTCCGTCATCATTGCCGTTCTATTTGTGGTTGTGTTCACAATTCTGGCAATTGTAATCGCACACACCGTGGCGAATCCGCTTTCCAGTATTGCGAAAGCATTGAACCAGATCGGAACGGGCGATGTGACGGCGGAGTGCGGAGCGAAATCCAAGATCAGAGAGGTCGACAGTATCATTCGGGCATTTCAGGTGCTGAAGAAGGCGCTGATGTCATCGATGAGCAATGTATCCGATTCCGCAGGTCTGTTGAAGTCTACGATTGTCAGTGTGGATGAGATGACCGCCAATAATGCGGAGTCCGTGAGCCAGATCAACACCGCAATCGATGAAGTTGCCGCGACCTCACAGACGGTTGCGGAGAGCGCGCAGACCATGGCGTTGAAGGCGCAGGAACTCGGAGACAACATCGAAGTGCTCAATGAAAACGTTTCTTCCCTGTACAATGCGTCTCTTTCGATCAAGAATGCGAATGACGAAGCGACGGTCTGCATGAATTCCGTGCATGCCGGCGCGCAGGAATCGGTGGAAGCGGTACAGAGTATTTCCATGAAAATTACCGATACCAATGAGGCGATTGAAAAGATCGGTGCGGCGGTGCAGGTGATTGAGTCCATTGCAGTACAGACGAACCTGCTCTCTCTGAATGCTTCCATTGAGGCGGCAAGAGCAGGAGAAGCGGGCAGAGGGTTTGCGGTGGTTGCGGATGAAATCAGAACACTCGCGGATTCTTCCGCCGGTTCGGCAAAAGAAATCAGACAGATTGTGGAAAACGTGGTTGCGCTTTCGGATGAAACGGTTGATATTTCAAACAGAGTCTTCGAGGTGATCAACAAAGAGCAGTCCGATATTGAGAACGCGCAGGATAAGTTTACGATCTTATCCGAATCCGTGGAATCGTCCATCAGAGGGATCAACACAATCAGAGAGATGGCAGGGCAGCTGGATGAGATCAAGGAAAATCTTGCAAATGCGACAACGGATCTCGGCGCGATTTCCGAAGAACTCGGCGCGTCCGCGGAAGAGGTGGCAGCATCCTGTCAGACCGTGACATCCGCTTGCTCCAACACGCGCTCCACGACGATGGAGATGCGTTCGGTAAATGAGAATATGAGCAACGCCATCGATTTCTTCAAACTGTCATAAGCCGTACTGGATGCAACCGTGAATCTGATCAGAGGAGAGTTTCGTGTTACAATGCGGCAGCAACCCGATTGCTGTCGCATTTTCTTCATGATGCGTCTGAATCCCGCCCCTTGATCACAGAACTTAAAATTACAAAGCTCCAATCAGAACAATTCGGCGATGCATCCGAATTAATGCAAAGATATCCTGGTGAAAAAGAGAGAGGAGAGGACGGAATTATGGATCAGACAAACAATATGGCAGCGATGACAAAGGAAATGAAGGAAGTCAGTTATCAGATGGCTGCCCTGTCCTTTCCGCAGAGAAATCAAATGCTGCAGCAGATGATCACAGTGCTTTTGGAGCAAAAGGACGCGGTGTTTGCTGCAAATCGCAGGGATTTGGAACGCGCGGTGGCGAATCGGATTCCGAGTGCCGTCAGAAAACGCCTGCTCTTTGATGAGAAGAAACTGAATGCGGTGATTGAAGGAATCAAGCAGTTGATCACGCTGCCGGATCCGATCAACCGGATCTTAATGCAACGGGAACTGGACGCGGAACTGATACTGAAACAGATTTCCTGTCCGATCGGTGTGATCGGCATTATTTTTGAAGCGCGTCCCGATGCGATGGTTCAGATTGCTTCTCTTTGCATCAAAAGCGGAAATTGTGCGATTTTAAAGGGCGGAAGCGAGACCGCGGAGACGAACGGCGTTCTGTTTGATGTGATTTACCGGGCGGTCTTAACTGCGGGCGCTCCGCAGCACTGTCTCTTCCTTGCAACGGGACATGATGAGATCGGAGACCTGCTTTCCTGCGTCGACACCGTCGATCTGATCATTCCGCGCGGTTCCAATGCTTTTGTACGCTATATCATGGAGCATACAAGAATTCCGGTGCTGGGGCATGCGGACGGACTGTGCCATACCTATGTGGATCGGGATGCGAATCCGGAGATTGCTGCTCGCATTGTTCCTGACGCCAAAACTCAGTATCCGGCGGCATGCAATGCAACCGAGACACTGTTGATCGACAGGTCGCTGCGGACAACGCTGTTACCGGAACTGGCGGATATACTGCGAGAAAACGGAGTCAAACTGCGCGGTACGAAGGAGGTTTGTGCGTTGATTCCCTGCGAACCGATCGATGAAGACGATTTTCACACGGAATATTTGGATCATGTCATTTCGATCAAACTGGTGGACGGGGTGGAAGAAGCGATTGCGCACATCAATTCCTACGGTTCGCACCATACGGATGCGATTATTACGGATAATATGGAAACTGCGGAACGTTTTCTGAACCTTGTGGATTCGGCGGGATGCTATCTGAATTGCTCCACAAGGTTTGCGGACGGGTTCCGTTACGGCTTCGGCGCTGAGGTGGGAATCTCGACCTCGAAGATTCACGCCAGAGGACCGGTCGGTCTGAACGGGCTTACCACTTACAAGTATCAATTGTTGGGGAACGGGCAGATTGTTGCGGATTATGCGGACGGAACGAAGCAGTTTCATCATCGGGATATGGAATGATTGAAATACGAATGATTTTCAAGTAAAATAATGATTTGTGGTTATCTATGGGACCGCGGATGGGAGAATGAAGGAATGGCTGTAAGTTACAATCATGGTGAAATCGAGAAAAAATGGCAGAAATACTGGGAGGAGCATCAGACGTTCCATACGGATGTCTGGGATTTTTCGAAGCCGAAATACTATGTGCTCGACATGTTCCCTTATCCTTCGGGCGTCGGTCTGCATGCGGGACATCCGGAAGGCTATACCGCAACGGATATTGTGTCAAGAATGAAGCGAATGCAGGGCTATAACGTCCTTCATCCGATGGGCTATGATTCTTTCGGTCTGCCGGCGGAGCAGTATGCGGTAACCACCGGAAACCATCCTGACGGGTTCACGCAGGAGAATATCAAGACTTTCAGCAGCCAGTTAAAAGAACTTGGCTTTGACTATGACTGGAGCAAAATGATCGCAACCAGCGACCCGAACTATTATAAATGGACGCAGTGGATTTTCAAGAGACTCTATGAAGCCGGTTATGCGAAATATATCGATATGCCGGTGAACTGGTGTGAAGAACTGGGAACGGTGCTGTCGAACGATGAGGTGGTCGACGGCAAGTCGGAGCGCGGCGGCTATCCCGTGATCCGGAAGAACATGAAACAGTGGGTTATCGACCAGCCGGCATTTGCGGAGCAATTACTGGAGGGCTTGAATGAGATCGATTGGCCGGAATCTACGAAGGATATGCAGCGGCACTGGATCGGGAAATCGTCCGGCGTGGAAGTGGAATTTGAGATTGTCGGCGGCGGTAAGTTTTCGATCTTTACGACCTGCATCGAAACGATATACGGCATTACGTTCATGGTGCTTGCACCCGACGGACAGTTGGTGCAGGAACTGATGCCGCGCATTGAGAATCAGGAAGAAGTGAAGACCTATATTGCCGAGACCCTGAAGAAGAATGAAATGGACAGAACCGAACTCAACAAAGGGAAGACGGGCTGCCGCTTAAAGGGCGTTAAATGCATCAATCCCGTAAACGGGAAGGAAGCGGAACTGTTCATCGGCGATTTCGTGCTTGCCAATTACGGTACCGGCGCGGTGATGGCGGTGCCGTCCCATGACCAGCGGGATTTCGAATATGCCGTTGCGCATCAGGTGCCGATGCAACAGGTAATCGAGGGCAGGGATACGAGCGAATGCGCTTTCGAGAAGCAGGATTATCTTGGGAAAGGCTGTAAACTGATCAATTCGGAAGAGTTCACCGGTCTGACGGTAGAGGAAGCCAAGGAAGCGATCACGCGGAAATTGGAGAAAATGGGCGTGGCAAAGCGCACGGTCAATTATCATTTCCGTGAGTGGATCTTTGCAAGGCAGCGTTACTGGGGCGAGCCCGTTCCCGTTGTTCACGGCGAGGACGGTAAGATTCACGTGTTGCCGGATGAGGAACTTCCGCTGGTGCTTCCGGAACTGGAAGATTATAAAGGCAAGGACGGCAAAGCGCCGCTTGAGAATGCAGCTGAATGGAAGCGGTATGAGAAGGACGGTGTCAAGGGCGTCAGAGAGACCAGTACGATGCCGGGGTCCGCGGGTTCTTCCTGGTATTTTTTAAGATATATCGATCCTGAGAACGAGAAGGAATTCGCGAATCAGGAATTGCTGAAACACTGGATGCCGGTGGATCTCTACATCGGCGGTCCCGAGCATGCGGTCGGACACCTGATGTATGCAAGAATCTGGAACAGATTCCTCTATGACCACCATTTGGCGCCGACGAAGGAACCTTTTCAGAAACTCGTGCATCAGGGCATGATCCTGGGTGAAAACGGGATTAAAATGGGAAAACGCTACCCTGAGTATGTGATCAATCCGAGCGACATCGTCAGAGAATACGGCGCGGATACTCTGCGGCTTTATGAAATGTTCATGGGACCTTTGGAAGTGAGCAAGCCATGGAGCAACGACGGTGTGAACGGCGCCTACAAATTCATCAATCGTGTCTGGACGTTCCTGACGAAGCCGGATCATGTGGTGGACGAAGAAACGCCGGCGCTTGAGAAAGTGTATCATCAGACCGTTAAAAAAGTGACGAATGATTTCGAACGTCTGGCTTTCAATACGGCAATCAGCCAACTGATGATCTTTATGAACGCCTGCTATAAAGAGGGAAGGTGTTCCCGCGCCTATGCGGAAGGTTTCGTGCAGATGATTTCCTGCATCACGCCGCACCTGGGTGAGGAATTGTGGCAGTTTTTGGGTCATGCGCAGACGCTTGCCTATGAGCCGTGGCCGCAATTTGATGAGAGCAAGACGGTGGATGATACCGTGGAGATCGGCGTGCAGATCCTTGGCAAAATGAGAGGCACCATCTGTATTTCCAAAGATGCTTCTGAAGAAGAGGCGGTTGCCGCGGCGAAAGAAGCCTTGCAGGAGAAACTGAGCGGCAATATCGTAAAGGTGATCTATGTGCCCGGCAGAATATTGAATCTGATTGTGAAATAATTTTGTATTGAAAAGGCGGTAAGGACGTTACATGAACCAAATACTTAATAAGATGGAGCGTAAATTCGGACGCTTCGCAATTCGAAACCTGTCCCTGTATCTGATCGTCGGCTATGTGATCGGCTATATCCTGTCAGCCACCGGAACGATTGAGTTCCTGAACCTGAATCCGTATCAGATTCTGCATGGGCAGGTCTGGCGGATCTTCACCTGGATCCTGATGCCGCCGTCGTCGCTGAGCATATTTACGATCATTATGCTGTTCTTCTATTATTCCATCGGCACCAGTCTGGAACGAACCTGGGGAACCTTTCGCTATAATGTCTATCTGTTCTCCGGCATGCTGTTCACGCTGATCGGCGCTTTTCTGCTGTATGCTTACTATGCGTTCTTCGGGGGCTTCTCCGGTCTGGAATTCAAGATCGGAGACTATGTTGCGCCTTTCTTCTCGACCTACTACATCAATCTTTCGATTTTTCTGGCGTTTGCTGCAAGTTACCCGGAGATGAAGATTCTGCTCTACTTCATCATTCCCGTGAAAATCAAATGGATCGCATATCTTGACGCCGTATTGATTCTTTGGAATTTCTTTCAGGGAACCCTGCCGATCAAGGCGGCAATCATTGCCTCTCTGATGAATTTCCTGCTGTTCTTTTTGAGCACGAGAGATTTCAGAAGAATCCATCCGAAGGAAATCCACCGAAGGGCGGAATTCAAACGGCAGACAACGGCTCCCGTGAAAATGGTCAGCAAACATAAATGCGCGATCTGCGGCAGAACGGAAGAAGACGGAGATGATCTGGAGTTCCGTTTCTGCAGCAAGTGCGACGGGAATTATGAGTACTGTCAGGAGCATTTATTTACGCATACGCATATCAAATAGGAGCGCAAATGATCAGATCGACGAGATGGATCAAGACGCAAATAAAGACGCAAAGGATGAATCGGGAAATCAAATGAAATTCAAAATACCGGAGACTTATCGTTTAGAGAGACAAGAGGACATTCAAGACCTGAATTCCGACGGCTATTTATTGACCCATAAGAAAACAGGCGCGAAAGTGCTGATTTTACAAAATGAAGACAACAACAAGGTGTTTGCGATTGGCTTTCGGACGCCGCCTTCGGATTCGACCGGCGTGGCGCATATCATGGAACATTCGGTGCTGTGCGGATCGAAACACTTTCCTGCCAAGGATCCGTTTGTGGAACTTGCGAAAGGCTCTCTCAACACCTTTTTGAATGCAATGACATATCCGGACAAGACGATCTATCCGGTTGCGAGCTGCAATGATGCGGATTTCAGGAACTTGTGCCACGTGTATCTGGATGCGGTATTCTATCAGATCGG
>CAZNCH010000027.1:0-25533 GCA_964571555.1 uncultured Lachnospiraceae bacterium
GCGTCTCTTGCTTCCCCAATACGGTCAAATGCGCGTTCTATTTGAAATATCTCTGCGCGGCTCTTGCTTCCATTTCTCTTCTGATCATAACGGAACGGATCGGATGCAATCTCCCGATGCCCGCAAGCATCACCGGTTCATCCTCTTCCCCTGCCGCCAGTGCCGCGATCCTAGCGCTGCAGCTCTCGTACCAAAGTTCATAACTGACAAGCAGCACCGCCGCAATGACGATCGCGATCACCCAGAGCGCCGAATTCGAATGGTTGACTTCCGGCTTCGCGGCTGCCGGCAGCTGCTCCTCTTCAATCACCACGAAATCGTAGTCCTCAATCTCCGCTCCGACGGGAATCGCCTGCACTTGCGCTGCCGCGGTCGCGCCCATTACGATACTCCCGAAGATCATACTTCCGGTCAATACGAAGGTGAAAATCGCCAGAATCGAAATCACTGTGATAAATGTACGGTTATTTCTCATAATACTCTCCTGTCTGACTAATAATGATATCGGCAACTGCCTCTCTATACTTAAGGACAGAGAAAAATTAGGAAAAGGTTCACGAAAACGAAAATCTCGGGAAGAAACTCTTTCTTCCCGAGATTGTGAACTCAATATCTTTCGTTTCGACAGCCCGTATCTGTCGGCGGCTCAACTCAAACCGTTTCCTTCTCTTCTTTCTTCTTCGCATAGATTCTGTATCCGGTATAGCCGGCTGCAAGGACTGCCAGGATCAGAAGGAGCCACCACCAATGGAAGCCATCCTTCTCCGGCGCCTTTGCGCCCGGAAGTTCTTCATCCACCAGTTCTTCCAGGTGATCTTCCACCGGGTCTTCCGTCTGCGGCAGAATCTCTTCTTCCCTGTTCTCTTCGATCGCCTCTCCCTTGCCGGTATCGGCAACCGCCGCATCACCGCCTGCTGTGGCAACACGGGCAGTTCTCACACCGAGGACTGCGGAAGCGCCGCCGCCTGTAGGAAGGACAAATTCGGGAGTCGGGTCAACTGTCGGAGCCGGCGTCGGTGCAGCAGGTCCGGGAGTAGGCTCTTCCTCGGGAAGAATGCGCTTTGCAAGTTCACGTGCTTTCTTCGCAATCTCAAGCGCCTCATCGGCTGCCGCTCTCGCATCCTCAGCCAGTGTATTCGCAGCTTCCGTGGCAGCGATTGCGCTATCATAAGCCTCTTTCGCCTTGGCAAGCAATGCTTCTGCAGCATCCAAAGCTTCCTGCAACTTAGCGTCAAGATCCGTCGCGTCCTTCCGCGTGGTCCTGGTCAGTTTATCATCCTCTGTGTATTTCGCCGGAACGTCGCTCTCATTCGCATCCGAAACTTCCGTTCCGTCGTATTTCACTGCAAGATCTTCCTTTAACGCCTTCTTCTCACGATAGGTATCGTCATAAGTCTTCTCATAATCGTTTGTCACCGTAATTCCGTTCAATCCGGTCTGCGCCGCTGCCAGTGCTTCTTTGGCTGCTTCGTATTTTGCAAGCGCTTCCGCCTCATTCGTCTGCGCCGCTTTCGCGCTTGCAGCCGCCGCATTCGCCCTGTTCACCGCTTCGTTTGCGGCGTTTTGCGCGTCTTTTGCCTTGGCGTCCGCAAAGGAAGCACGGAATACCGATAACTGCGCCGCATCCTCGCAGGTGATGACACATCTGCCGTTCGTGATTGCAACAAGAATACCCTCGTTTCTTGCATCGTAGATCTGCAGTTTATAGCCGAACGGATCACCGGAGAACAGTTTCAGATCATCATAATACTTGTTCTCGATCGCGCTCTCTCTTCTTCCGGCGTCATTAAACGGCCACCATCCGCCGTTGATTGCCTTGTAATCGGTAATATCGGTATCCACATCCGCATACTGCGCATAACTTCCCATTAACTCCGCAAGCAATGCCTGATAGGAAGCCTCGTCGGTAACATCTGCAGCAAAGGTGAAACTGTTGTCCGGTGTGAAGCGGAAATCACCCACTTTCTGAAGTTCCGCATTTGCCGTATCCAGAACCGTCTGTTTCTCATTCAGAACCGTCTGCGCCGCAGTTGCCTTGTTATTTGCAGCCTGCTTCAGTTCGTTCGCGGTATTCAGAGCAGTCTGCGCTGCAGTACGATCCGCCAGCGCGGTCTGCAACTGCGCCCTCAGTTCAGCCGCCAATTTTCTTGCCCGCTCTCTTCTTTCCCTGGACAGGAAGATGTTATTTGCATCGCTCTGCGCATCCTCAATCTGCTTATACAGACCGGTAGCGGAAGTGAGGAATCCGGCTTCTCTGCCGATCAGCTGGTTCAGGGAAGCAATCTCCTCCGTCTTTGCAGCAATGATCGGATCCTGTGCCGCTACAACGCTGTCTCTCTCCGCGTTGGCTTCGTCAAGCGCGGACTGCGCGCCATCTCTTGCAGCCTGTGCGTCCGCCGCATCCTGATGCAGAACATCCATCTTCTTGCCGGTTACAAGGAGTGCGAGTTCATCTTCCGTCACGCCTGCCTGTACTTGCGTCATGGCAACCTGATCGTCGATGGCGTCTGCTGCCGCCTTCGCTGCGTCCGCCGCATCCTGTGCCGTCTGCGCAAGCGCATCCGCATCGCTGCTGTTCTGTACCGCCTGATCATAAGCGGTCTTGGCAGCGTTCAGATCAGCCAGTGCCGCATCAAGTACAGCCTGTGCGTCCGTCTTCGCCGTATCCGCTTCGTCGATCGCATCGTTCATATCGGAAACCGCCTGCAGCGCATCCGCCTTTGCCGCATCCGCTGCAGCCACCGCAGCATTTGCCGCCGAATCCAATGCCGGCACCTGATCGATTGCAGCCTGCGCGTTATCAATGAGGCCGTTTGTCGTATCGATCGCATCCCTGGCGTCTTTCTTCGCGCCGTTGTTATAAGCATCTATCGCAGTGTTTGCCGCATCGATCTTGTCATTTGCAGCGTCCATTGCGCCATTTACATTGTCTACGCCGGAATCCGCCGTATCCGCAGCCGTTCCTGCTGCCGCACGATCCGCCGCATATGCCGTCTTCGCTGTCGCAAGATCGGCTTTTGCCTTCTGCACCGCAGCAAGCGCTTCTTCATATTTTGCTTTCGCGGTTGCCTCTGCTGCCGCTGCCGTCGCTGCTGCAGCCTCTGCGTGACCGGCTGCCTGCACTGCATCATTTGCGGCATCGGTTGCCTTGTCGGCAAGGTTTCTCGCGCCTGTCACATCGTGGCTGCCCTGTTTCACCATCTGCACGAGCCGATCGTAACATCCCTGCGTCTCGTCTCTGGAATCATTTGCATCCTGATCATAACCTGCCGCTACGTCTTTGGCATCTGCCGCCGTCTTCGCTGCAAGTTCGGCAGCGTCCACCGGATTGTCGGTTCCGCTCAGCGCATCCGTCAAAGCGACATTGATATTGTCGAGTTTCGCCTGCGCATCCGTATCCGCCTGCTCGTATAACTGCGTCGCATTCGCAACCGCATCCTTTACCGCCTGAATCGTTGCATCGGAAACCGTCGCACCCTGTGCTTCCGCGATCTTTCCGTTTACCTCTCCCTGCGCTGCATCGGCTGCCGCGATCAGGCTGTCCGCAGAACTCTTGGACGCGTTCGCAGCCTCGATTGCCGCATTCGCGGTATCCGCCTGTGCGTTTCTTGCATCGATCGCATCGTTTGCCGCATCTACCTTAACTTTCGCATCACCGTCTTTGGTCTTGGCGGTTCCGACCGCGGTATTTGCGTCGTCGGCTTTACTCTCCGCCGTATTGATCGCAGCGGTAACGCCATCCTGATCAATTCCCTCTACAGCCGCTGCCAGTGTTGCCGCTGCCGTAGCTGCCGCGAGCGCGTCGGCTGCAGCCTGCTCCGCCTTGCTCATTTCGGCAACTGCCGTTTCCGCAGACGCCACGGCACTGTTTGCCGCCGTCTCCGCATTCTGTGCGGCGGTGTTCGCATTCGCCGCATGGTCTACTGCCGCCTTGCCGTCGTCATGCAGATTGTCGTCGTGAAACGTCAAGTTCTTTCCGTCCGAAACCTGAATCACCGTCGTGCCCTCGTCGGCATTTGCGATCATCAGATCAGCGTTTGTCAGTACCGGCGTAAATGTCATACCGAATACCAGCAACCATGTCATTGTTCTTCTCAGCAGTCTCTTCATCTTCTCTCTCCTTCTCCCGCGCCGTTCTCCCTACGGCGGACTCGTTTCGGTTTCTATTAAATTAAGACAATCCTGTTTTTCTGAACGGTTCAGAATTGATTTAAAAACTTTTGTCAAGTTTCGGCTCGAAAGTGACATTTCTCGCCGCTCCCTGACACATCATGGAATTTCGTGACAATTCAGATACAATATCTGGAGTTATCTAATAATTTTACATACTATAAATACCATATCTTGTGGGAATATTCAATCAATCCGACACGAAAATCATGATTTTTCGCTTCTTTTTTCTATGTTGATTTACATAAGATTGTATATCTTTTTCAGACATTTTATTATATAATAAATAGCAACAGATTTTATGTTTGCGGGAGGGTGTATTCTATTATGAAGAAATACGATTATTTCCATAACTATAAACTGTTCAAGGTCATCCAGCTTGCCCTGCTTGTGATTTTCACAATTGCGTTCTTTCTTCGCTTATATCTGAACGAGAATCTCCGGAACAACCTCTACACCAACTCCACCCTTTTGACCATCTGTATCTTCCTCTGGGCGTTTATGATCTATTCCTTTGTATCCATCCTCTGGGATTTCTCCCAGTTGCAGCGCAATATCGTCGACAATCATGCGCTGAACCGCACGGCTTATCTGGATCAGTTGACCGGGATTCCCAACAGGAACAGCTGCGATATCATTTTCGAGAAATACGAAGCTGCCGATGACATCAGCGACCTGGGCTGCGCGCTGATCTCCATTTCGAATCTTCGCGAGATCAACGAGAAGTTCGGCAGGGCGTTCGGCAACCGGCTGATGCAGGATTTCTCCAATATTTTCGAACGTCTCGGCGACGGCTACGGCTTCGTCGGAAGAAACAGCGGGAACGAATTTCTGGCGGTTCTGGAGCAATGTACGGAGGAGAAAATGAACGGCTTCATCGGGAAGCTGACCGCAGCGTTGAATGAATACAATCAGACGCATGCGGACGCCGCAATCTCTCTTTCCTGCCATACCGCGCTGAATCGGGATTTCAACGTTACGAACTTCTCCGATCTGATCGGACTGTTATATAAAGAGGCAAAAAAGGAATAAGCATGGCTGATTTCAACCACTCTTATATCGGAGGACTGGTACTGGAGGCGCAGGCAAACAATTCCGATGCTTTTGCCGAACTCTATGCGCTGACCTATCAACATGTCTATAATTATGCCGGTCACTATCTGCGGGACGCGTATTTGGCTCAGGACGCCGTCCAGGAGACCTATATTTCCGCACTGAAAAACATCAAGAAGATCAAGGATCCGTCCCTGTTTGTCGCCTGGCTCAATCAGATCTGTTTCCGCGTGTGCTTCGATATGAGCAAACGAATGCGCAAGGGCGATGAAGCGAATCCGGAACTGTTGGATTTACTGCGGGACGAGCTCTCCGACCATAATCCCGAAGCGCATTCCGAAATGCAAATCGAAACGGAAATCGTGCAGTCCGCTGTTGACCATTTGCCTTTCCATGAACGCCAGGTCATTGTCATGCGATATTATAACGAGATGAAGCTCGAAGAAATTGCCGATGCAATGCAAATCAGCCGAAGCAGCGTCAAACGGTATTTGCAAAGCGGCAGAGATCGCCTCGAGGTACTCTTAAGAAAGGAGGGGTTGTGATGGCGAAGAAGAAATATTCCATGGATCTGAATACAGCCAATGATATCTTACAGAATGTCTTCGCTGCGGGAGACGTTGCGCCCAATACAATTCCCTTCGACAAGCTCGTGCTTCGCGGAATGGCGCAGACAACGCTGGTGAAGTGCTGCATGAGCGTCGCCATCGGCATGCTGGTTCTGGTTCTGCTCGCTCCGCTTGCGTTTCGATCTTCCGACTTCAAGGTAACCGACAAAAGCGCCCTGAAAGTTTTTGAAATCATGGATCATACGCTTTATCAGAGTGAGTTTATGCTCACAATCAAAGGCAGCAATATCGACTATAAGGGCATTTATGCCAAGAAGATTGATGAAAGTATTGTTTTTCCGCTTCGCGTGCGGTTTGTCAACGGGGATACGGAAGTGACCTTCCCTTATGACGGGGATGCCTTGAATCTTTACATTCCCGATCAGAACGGCAACGTTCTCCATGCCGTCCTGTCTGAACGTTAGGAGTGATTACAATGCTGTACAGGCATTCCATCCCAACTAAATATCTCCGTCTGCCCGTCCTCACTCTTTGTCTCCTGCTTGCAGGCTGCGAAGACGGTGCAGTCCGCAAAGGCGCTTTCGATCATGCGACCTATCAGGTGACTGCTTCGAAACACGCCGAAAACGTCCGCTCCAATGTGCCCGAAGTGCTTGTGCCGGTGGCGGGGGGGATTGACGTCTGCGGCACGGAAGAGCTCACCGTTGACTACACCAATGCTTCCGAGGGCTACCTCTTCCTTCGTTACACAGGAGACAATCCCAAGGTCAAACTGCAGTTGACCGGTCCGGATCAGGTGACCTATACCTATAATCTTCTGACGGAAGAATCCGTGATCCCGATCGTATCGGGAAACGGCAATTATACCGCTTTTTTTTATGAGAATATCAACGGCAACCAGTATGCGACCCTTTACGCGACGGATTTAGAACTTCGTGTGACCAACGAATTCGGACCCTATCTCTATCCGAACCAATATGTCAATTTCACGAAAGATACCGGGGCGGTCGCACTGGCGGAGACGCTGGCGGAAGGAGCCGCTTCCGATATTGAAGTGATTTCTTCCGTCTATTCCTACATCATCGGAAATATTCGCTATGATGAAGTGAAATATCAAACCGCCGACAAGACCTATCTGCCGGATCTCGATCAGATCCTTGCCGACCAATCGGGCTTCTGCCTGGATTATGCTTCTGTCATGACCGCCATGTTAAGGTCGCAGCGCATCCCGACCCGCCTGGAGATCGGCTATGCAGGGGACGTCTACCATGCATGGATCAGCGTCAATGTTGATGATCAGGGCTGGGTCAACGGCATGATCGAATTCAACGGACAGGACTGGACGCTGATGGATCCGACTTTTGCCGCAAATGTCAGCAAGTCGGATCTGAAATCCTTCATCGGCGACGGAACGAATTATACCACCAAATACGTGCACTAGTGAGTTTTCATATACGGATTGCGCCCGGCGGTTCAGGTGCGTTCCGTGAATACAATCACAGGAGGAATCAAATGAGCAAAGCATCAGGAAAACTGCTTTCCAATCGCGAACTTTCCCAGTTCTGCGACCAGATCGCGATGATATTGAATGCCGGAATCTCCCCGATGGAGGGCGTGACCATTATGCTGGAGGACGCGCTTTCCACCGAAGGGAAGGAGATCCTTGCGGTGATACTGGAACACTGCAATCACGGCGAAAGTTTCCACCAATCGGTTCTTGCGTCGGGGGTCTTCCCCAAATATGCGCTGGATATGATTGAAATCGGCGAGCAGTCGGGGAAACTGGAAGATGTGATGCACGCGCTTGCCTTTCACTATAACCGCGAGCAGACCATCGCGGAAGACATCAGAAACGCCGTTACCTATCCGTTCCTGATCGTCGGAATGATGCTGATTGTCATTCTGGTATTGATCATTAAGGTGCTTCCCATCTTCAATCAGGTTTTCATTCAGTTGGGTTCCGAAATGACAGGCTTCTCAAAAGGGCTTCTGGATCTGGGCACGACGATCTCGAATTATTCTTTCCTCTTCATTGCAATCTTTTTGCTTCTTGCCGCTCTGTTTTTCTTCTTCGCGAAGACGAGAGCCGGAAGACGGACATTGGCGTCCTTTTGTACGAACTTCTTCGCCACGAGACATTTCTATGAGAAAATCGCCTCCGGACGTTTTGCTTCCGGTATGGCGCTTACCATGTCCGCGGGTCTTGACACCGACGCTTCCCTCGAAATGGTGCAGCGTCTGGTCGACAACAGGGCAATGGCGGAGAAGATCGAAAAGTGCCGCGTATTGATCAAAGACGGCGCGTCCTTTGCGGAAGCGCTCGTTTCCGCCAATATTTTCACCAGCATGTATGCCAGAATGCTGACGATCGGCTACAAGACCGGCGCGATCGATCAGGTATTGGAGAAAATCGCAGACGCCTATGAGGGGGAAGTCGACAATCGGATCAACTCCGTCATTACCGTCCTCGAGCCGACGCTTGTGATTATTCTCTCCGTTGTCGTATGTATGATCCTGCTCTCCGTCATGCTTCCGCTGATGGGAATTATGAGCAGCATCGGATAGGATGAGGAATTTTTATGAACCGTTTTCAAAACCCGAATCTTCCCAAACGAATCATGGAATCCGTCAATTTCTCGATTTTCTTTTTTCTTCTGATCATCGGGATCTTTCTCTACGGGATTGCGTCCGTTTCCGCGGGCTCTAAGAAGGACGAAGTCAGAATTCTGAACGATGCGCTGCACAAGGACATCATCCATTGTTATGCGGTGGAGGGGATGTACCCGCCCTCGCTGGAATATCTGGAAGAGAATTACGGACTGACCTACGATCATGAGAAGTATCTGGTAGACTATGAGGTGATCGGCGCGAATCTCATGCCGAACGTGATGATTATAGAGAGGAGCGGCAAATGAACTTAAGGACAAGAAACAAGCTTGTCGTGGATATTCTGTTTCTGCTTGCGCTCTTCTGCGTTTTTCTGATCTCTGCGCTCTTTATTGTTCTGTTCGGCGCGAAGATCTATCGCTCCACCGTCTCAAACATGGATCAGAACTTCAACTCCCGTACCGCCGTTTCCTATCTCACACAAAAGGCGCGAAGCCACGACCAAACGGGCGGTATTCAGGTGAAACGGATGGACGGGCGCGACGTTCTCATTCTGTCGGAAGAAGCAAACGGAAGAACTTATCTGACCTATTTATATGAAAATGACGGTTTTCTCTGTGAACTGACCGCCGAAGATACCTATGCCTTCCACTTTATCGGCGGAACGCAGATCCTTGCCGTCGACGGTTTTACCGCGGAAGCGGCGTCCGCTTCTCTCTACAGGATTGCAGTGACCACAAAAGACGGGCAGAGAAACGAATTCTTCCTCGCCGGTCGATCAGACGGCGCAGCCGGAGAGGAGGAGACCTATGAACCCTGATCAGAAGAACCGATCCTTTGTGAAATCGAGAACCTCTTTGTTCTTGATGGAGTTCATCATCGCGATCCTCTTTTTCTCGATCGCATCGGCGGTCTGCATGCAGTTATTTACAAGAGCGCATGTGATCGACGTCAAAACACGCGAACTGAATCATGCGGTTTCCGTCTCGCAGTCGGTTGCGGAAACGCTTCGCGGTACGGACGGCGCACTCTCCTCTGTCGCCGCGTGTTTCCCGCAGGCTTCCGTTCAGGGTTCCCGTTTGCTGCTTTCCTTCGATGAACGCTGGCGGAACTGCCCGCAAGCGGATGCAGCCTATCAATGCATGGCGGATTTCAATCACAACGAGGGGCTGATTGACGTTCATATTTCCGTGATCCGCGTCTCGGATCAGTCGGAAATCTATTCACTGCATACCATGAAATGCACCGACAACGAAAAGAGGTCGTTATGAAGAAGAAATTCACCCGCGGCGTCAACGTCGGTACCAGTTCCATTCTGGTCACTTTCGTTTTGCTCTGTCTCGTGACCTTTGCGGCGCTGTCCTATCTGTCCGCGAATTCCGACTACAGACTGAGCAGGCAGACCGCCGACCGCACAACCGCATATTATACCGCCAATGCCGAAGCGGAGCGGACCTTGCACGAAATACAAAAGGCGCTTGCAACGGGAATCTCGCCGGACGCCGAAGCGTTCGATCAGCGGATGGCGCAGTTATCCGTTGCCGTAGACCGAAGCGCAGATCCTTTCTCGCTGAGATTTAACGTTCCCGTCAATCCGCAGCAGAACTTGCATGTCTGCCTTGCCCTTTCAGAGGACGGAGCACTTGCGATTACGGAATGGAAGACGGAAAATGCCGATACCTGGGTGGATTCCACGGGTACCGTTATGCTGAATGATGACAGTTGGTTCTAGGGAGGAAATACTATGTCTATCGTTGAAACTTTATCACAGATCACATCCGACGGCGCATCCGATATTTTTATCGTGGCAGGGCTTCCGCTGACCTACAAGGCAAGCGGTCAGATGCATAACTTTACCGAGAATAAGATGATGCCCGCCGATACTGCCGCCATGATCACCGACATCTATGAAATTGCGGAGAACCGCGATATGGATAAACTTCTGGAGTCGGGCGACGACGATTTCTCGTTCGCAATCAAAGGGGTTGCCCGTTTCCGGATCAGCGCCTTTAAACAGCGCGGCTCTCTCTCTGCCGTGATCCGTGTCATCACCTTTACCATACCGAAGCCGAAAGATCTCGGTATTCCGGAGAAAATCATCGAGTTCGCCGATAAGAAGAAGGGGCTCGTGCTCGTCACCGGTCCTGCCGGCAGCGGCAAATCCACAACGCTTGCCTGCATGATCGACCATATCAATCACACGAGACAGGCGCACATCATCACACTGGAAGATCCGCTGGAATATCTGCACATGCACAAAATGAGCATCGTCTCCCAGCGTGAGGTGATCTCCGATACCGACAGTTATCTGACCGCCCTGCGCGCTTCCCTGCGCCAGAGTCCGGACGTGATCCTGCTCGGAGAAATGCGTGACTATGAGACCATGAACGTTGCAATGACCGCAGCGGAAACCGGACATTTGATCCTCTCCACGCTTCATACCATCGGCGCTTCCAATACGATCGACCGTATCGTGGACGCCTTCCCGCCCAACCAGCAGCACCAGATTTCCATCCAGCTGTCGATGGTACTGCAGGCTGTGGTATCGCAGCAGCTCGTTCCCTCTACGGACGGTTCGATAATTCCCGTCTTCGAAATCATGACGCTGACACCCGCAATCCGGAACATGATCCGTGAATCCAAAGTGCATCAGATCGACGGTATGATCTACTCTTCGGCGGCGGAGGATATGATCGCAATGGACACCAGCCTTCTGAATCTCCTGAAAGAGGGACGGATCACGGAGAAGACGGCGCTGACTTACGCAACGAATTCCGATCTGCTCCTGAAGAAGATTCGGGCGCTGTAAATAACAAGGTTCCGGAACTTCCGGAACCTTGTTTTATTACCGATGCTTCTGTTATTTTATTCGTCGATGTCCGCAATCGCTTCTTCCAGCGCATCCAGGGCAGCGACGTCATTCACTTCCTCCGTGTCTTCCGTCACGGGTTCCTCTGCAACCGCGGTCGCCGGGACGTCGAGCATAACGTTGCGGTAACGCTTCATTCCGGTTCCTGCCGGGATCAGCTTGCCGATGATGACATTCTCCTTCAAGCCGATGAGCGGGTCGATCTTACCCTTGATTGCCGCCTCGGTCAGCACCTTTGTGGTCTCCTGGAAGGATGCCGCAGACAAGAAGGAATTTGTTGCAAGCGACGCTTTCGTGATGCCGAGCATTACCTGCTTTCCCTCCGCGGGGGTCTTTCCTTCCGCGATCAGCGCTTCGTTCATATCCTCATATTCCAATGTGTCCACGAGCGTACCCGGTAAGAACTCCGTATCGCCGTTTTCCTCGATGCGAACCTTTTTCAGCATCTGACGGACAATGACCTCGACGTGCTTATCGTTGATCTCAACACCCTGCAGACGGTACACGCGCTGTACTTCACGGATCATATAATCCTGCACGGCGCGAACGCCCTTGATTTTCAGAATATCATGCGGATTCACGGAACCGTCGGTCAGTTCGTCGCCCGCCTCGATCATCTGTCCCTCGGGATCCGTCGTGATCTTCGTACGGGAACCGTAAGGAATCAGATAGGTCTTGCTCTCTCCGGTTTCGTCATTGGTGACAACGACTTCGCGTTTCTTCTTCGTATCACAAACCACCGCCTTACCTGCGATCTCGGAAATGATTGCCAGTCCTTTCGGCTTACGTGCTTCGAACAACTCCTCGACACGGGGAAGACCCTGTGTGATGTTATCTCCTGCCACGCCGCCGGTATGGAACGTTCTCATGGTCAACTGCGTACCGGGCTCACCGATCGACTGCGCAGCGATGATGCCGACCGCTTCTCCGACCTGAACCGGCTCGCCGGTCGCCATATTTGCGCCGTAGCACTTCGCGCAGATTCCGTTATGACATCTGCAGGTTAAAATGGTACGGATATTCACGCCGTCAACGCCCGCATTCAGCACCTTTTCCACGCGTCTGGGCGTGATGATATGGTTCTTCTTGACAAGCACTTCGCCGTTTGCAGGATCAAGGATGTCTTCACTTGCATATCTGCCGGTAATACGATCTTTCAGACTCTCGATCACTTCTTTGCCGTCGGTAAACGCCTTGACGTACATGCCGGGAACTTCATCCCTGCCCTCGCAGCAATCCTGTTCTCTGATGATCAGTTCCTGTGAGACATCGACGAGACGACGTGTCAGATAACCCGAATCCGCAGTACGCAGCGCCGTATCGGACAGACCCTTACGCGCACCGTGCGCCGACATGAAGTATTCCAGTACGTCCAAACCCTCACGGAAACTGGATTTGATCGGCAACTCGATCGTACGTCCCGTGGTATCCACCATCAATCCGCGCATGCCTGCCAGCTGTTTGATCTGCTGGTTGCTGCCGCGGGCGCCGGAATCCGCCATCATAAAGATATTGTTGTATTTATCCAGACCGTCCAGCAGCACCTTTGTCAGGTTCTTATCGGTCTCGTTCCATGTCTCGATGACGCCGCGGTAACGCTCTTCCTCGGTAATCAGACCGCGCTTGTAGTTGGTCGTAATCAGATCCACCGTCTTCTGCGCTTCTTCCAACATCTCCGGCTTTCTGGCAGGCACGGTCATATCCGAAATGGATACGGTCATTGCCGCCCTGGTGGAGTACTTGTAGCCCATCGCCTTGATATCATCCAGCACTTCCGCGGTCTTGGTTGCGCCGTGGTTGTTGATGACGCGTTCCAGAATCTGCTTCAGCTGCTTCTTGCCGACACGGAAATCCACTTCCAGCTGCAGGAAGTTCTCCGGATCGTCTCTGTCTACAAAACCGAGATCCTGCGGAAGAATTTCATTGAAAATCAGACGTCCCAGCGTCGTATTGACGATGCCGCTTTTCCGGTTGCCTTGCGCATCCGTCTTCTCCACTCTGACATTGATCCGCTGGTGCAGTGTGATTTCATAGTTCTCATAAGCAAGGATCGCCTGATTCAATGACGGATAGTAACGTCCGAGCAGGTCTACCAGTTCGCAGATCGCATATCTCTCACGTTCCTTATCCAGACAGACACGGACGATCGTATCTTTCTGCAACGCAACGCCCTTGATCGTGGAAACATCCTTCCCGTCCCTAAACGCCTTCTCCGCCTTTTTCTGGTACGCCTTGTATGCGTTGACGGCGTCCTCTACGGATTCGAACTCTGCGGCATACTCGCCCTCGAAATTGGGATCCAGCGCAAGGTCTTTGTAACGCTCCATCGTCAGATAGTAGATACCGAGTACCATATCCTGAGACGGAACCGCAACCGGACCGCCGTCAGAAGGCTTTAGCAGGTTGTTCGGGGAGAGCAGCAGGAATCTGCACTCCGCCTGCGCCTCTACGGAAAGCGGGAGATGCATCGCCATCTGGTCGCCGTCGAAATCGGCGTTGTATGCGGTACATACCAGA
This sequence comes from uncultured Lachnospiraceae bacterium, assembly GCA_964571555.1. Lineage (GTDB taxonomy): Bacteria > Bacillota > Clostridia > Lachnospirales > Lachnospiraceae > UBA2868. The sequence continues at coordinate 13,786 of CAZNCH010000027.1, forward strand.
GGATGCAGTTTAATCGCCTTACCCTCGACCAGAATCGGTTCAAACGCCTGAATTCCCAGTCGATGCAGCGTTGGTGCGCGGTTCAGCATTACGGGATGCTCTTTGATGACATCCTCGAGCACATCCCATACCTCGGGACGGAGCCGCTCTACCATTTTCTTGGCGTTCTTAATGTTGTGACTGGTTCCGTTTGCAACCAGTTCCTTCATGACAAAGGGTTTGAACAGTTCGATTGCCATTTCTTTCGGCAAACCGCACTGATAAATCTTCAGTTCGGGACCCACGACGATAACGGAACGTCCGGAATAGTCCACACGTTTTCCGAGCAGATTCTGACGGAAACGTCCGGATTTGCCTTTTAACATATCCGATAAGGATTTCAGGGCTCTGTTGCCGGGACCGGTGACCGGTCTGCCGCGGCGGCCGTTATCAATCAGCGCATCCACGGCTTCCTGCAACATTCTCTTCTCGTTTCTGACAATGATGTCAGGCGCGCGCAACTCCAGCAGTCTCTTTAAACGATTGTTTCGGTTAATGATACGGCGGTACAAATCATTCAGATCCGACGTCGCAAAACGTCCGCCGTCCAACTGAACCATCGGACGAAGATCGGGCGGAATGACAGGAATCACATCCATAATCATCCATTCCGGCTGATTGTCGGATTCGCGGAAGGCTTCCACGACCTCAAGCCGCTTGATGATCTTCGCTTTCTTCTGACCGGTGGACTCGGCAAGCGCTTCTTTTAATTCAGCCGATTCCGTTTCGAGGTCGATCGCCATCAGCAACTCTTTGATGGCTTCCGCACCCATGCCGACACGGAACTTGCCGTTCCATTCGTTCGCATATTCCTGATATTCTCTCTCGGAGAGCACCTGTTTGTATTTCAGATCGGTCTCGCCCGGATCCAGCACAATATAACTTGCGAAGTATAATACCTTCTCAAGCGTACGCGGAGATAAGTCAAGGATCAGACCCATTCTGCTGGGGATGCCCTTGAAGTACCAAATGTGTGATACCGGCGCAGCCAGTTCGATATGACCCATACGCTCACGACGAACGTTGGCCTTCGTTACTTCAACACCGCAGCGGTCACAAATAACACCTTTATAACGGATCTTCTTGTACTTGCCGCAATGGCACTCCCAGTCTTTGCTGGGACCGAAGATCTTCTCACAGAACAGACCGTCTTTTTCCGGCTTGAGTGTTCTGTAGTTAATGGTCTCGGGCTTCACCACCTCACCCCTCGACCATTCTCTTATCTTATCGGGTGACGCCAGTCCGATCCTGATCGCATCAAAGGTCATCGGCTGGTATCCGTCTTTATTCATCTCTGGCATGGTCTGCACTCCTCCTGTTTATTCTTCGTCAAAGGCTTCCTCGAATTCCGCACCGTCCATTGCGTAATCCTCTTCCGCTTCTTCCTCAACATCGACAAGCTGTTCGTCTTTGTCGAACTCCTTCGTGGAGTAGCCGGCCTTGGCAAAGGACTCCTCACGATTTCTGTAGCTACGGTCGCCCTCAATGACGGAACGCAGATCCGTTTCGCCGTAATTGATCGTCTCTTTGATCTCAACTTCCGTGTTGTCGTCACGCAGAACTCTGACATCCAGACCCAGGGAACGAAGTTCTTTCAGAAGTACCTTGAAGGATTCCGGAATACCGGAGTCGGGGATATTGTCTCCCTTGATGATGGCTTCGTAGGTCTTCACGCGGCCGATGACATCGTCGGACTTTACGGTCAGAATCTCCTGTAGCGTATAGGATGCGCCGTATGCTTCCAGCGCCCATACTTCCATCTCACCGAAACGCTGTCCGCCGAACTGCGCTTTTCCGCCGAGCGGCTGCTGCGTCACCAGGGAGTACGGTCCCGTGGAACGTGCATGAATCTTGTCATCCACCAGATGGTGCAGTTTCAGATAATGCATGTGACCGATCGTAACCGGATTATCGAAGCACTCGCCGGTACGCCCGTCGCGCAGTCTGACTTTACCGTCATGGCTGATCGGCACGCCCTTCCACAGTGCTCTGTGGTCTCTGTTCTCGGACAGATATTCCATCACATCCGGAAGCAGTTCTTTCTTGTGTTTCTTCTCGAATTCCTCCCATTCCAGATTCACGTAATCATTCGCCAGATCAAGGGTATCCATGATATCCTGCTCGTTCGCTCCGTCAAACACCGGTGTGGATACCTGGAAGCCCAGTGCCATGGCGGCAAGGCTTAAATGGATCTCCAAGACCTGACCGATATTCATACGGGAAGGAACGCCCAGCGGATTCAGCACGATATCCACGGGACGACCGTTCGGCAGATAGGGCATATCTTCTACGGGAAGAACGCGGGATACAACGCCCTTGTTCCCGTGACGGCCCGCCATCTTATCGCCGACGGAAATCTTTCTCTTCTGTGCAATATAAACCCTGACGGACTGATTGACGCCCGGAGGAAGTGCATCTCCGTTTTCTCTGGTGAAAATCTTGGCGTCCACAACGATACCGTATTCACCGTGCGGCACCTTTAAGGAAGTGTCGCGCACTTCTCTTGCCTTCTCGCCGAAGATCGCACGCAGGAGCCGTTCTTCCGCAGTCAGTTCCGTTTCGCCCTTCGGCGTCACCTTGCCGACCAGAATATCGCCGGCACGCACCTCTGCGCCGATGCGGATGATTCCTCTCTCATCGAGGTCTTTGAGCGCATCTTCACCGACGCCGGGAACATCTCTGGTGATTTCCTCGGGTCCTAATTTGGTATCGCGCGCTTCCGCCTCATGTTCTTCAATATGAACCGAAGTATAGACGTCGTCCTGTACCAGTCTCTCCGATAACAGAACAGCATCCTCGTAGTTATAGCCTTCCCATGTCATAAAAGCAATCAACGGGTTCTTGCCGAGCGCCATTTCGCCGTTACTGGTCGAAGGACCGTCGGCAATGACCTGCCCCGCCTCTACATGCTCGCCCTTGATCACCGTCGGCTTCTGATTATAGCAGTTCGACTGGTTGGAGCGCATGAACTTGGACAGACGGTAGGTTTCCTTGGTGCCGTCGTCATAGGCGATCATGATTTTGTCGGATTCCGATCTCTCGATGGTACCCGCCTTCTTGGCTACCACACAGACGCCGGAGTCAACCGCAGCCTTGACTTCCATACCGGTTCCCACAACAGGAGCCTCGGTAATCAGAAGCGGCACTGCCTGACGCTGCATGTTGGATCCCATCAGGGCACGGTTCGCATCATCGTTCTCAAGGAAAGGAATCAGCGCCGTGGCAACGGAGAACACCATTTTCGGAGATACATCCATGAATTCAAACAGGGACTTGTCGTATTCCTGCGTCTCATCTCTGTAACGACCCGCAACGTTCTTCTTCATGAAGTGACCCTTCTCATCCAGCGGCTCGTTCGCCTGCGCCACATGATAGTTGTCCTCTTCGTCTGCAGTCATATATACAACGTCGTCCGTTACCACCGGATTCTCGGGGTCGGAGTGGTCGATCTTACGATAGGGAGCCTCAACGAAGCCATACTCGTTGATTCGCGCATAGCATGCGAGGGAGTTAATCAGACCGATGTTCGGGCCTTCCGGTGTCTCAATCGGACACATACGACCGTAATGGCTGTAGTGAACGTCTCGTACCTCGAAGCCGGCACGATCTCTTGACAAACCGCCGGGACCCAGTGCAGAGAGACGTCTCTTATTAGTCAGTTCGCTGAGCGGGTTGTTCTGATCCATGAACTGAGACAGTTGTGAAGAGCCGAAGAACTCTTTCACCGCAGCGGTCACAGGCTTAATGTTGATCAGTGCCTGCGGGGAAATTCCCTCGATATCCTGCGTGGTCATTCTCTCACGCACGACTCTTTCCAGTCTGGAAAGACCGATTCTGTACTGGTTCTGTAGCAGTTCGCCGACCGCACGGATACGTCTGTTGCCCAAATGGTCGATATCGTCATCCTTACCGATTCCATACTCCAAATGGATACAATAATTGATGGAAGCAATGATATCTTCCTTCGTAATATGCTTCGGAACCAGTTCGGAAACGTTCTTGCGAATCGCTTCCAAAAGTCCTTCCTTATCCTCCTTGTATTCTTCCAAAAGCGTAGCCAGGAACGGATAATAGACCAGTTCCGTGATTCCGAGTTCCTTCGGATCGCAATCGACGAAATTCGTCAGTTCCACCATCATATTGGAAAGAACCTTGACGTTTCTCTCCTCTGTCTGGATGAACACGTGCGTGATGGCGGCATTCTGAATCCGATCCGCCAGCTCCGCATCGACTTTGGTTCCCTTTTCGGCAAGAATCTCACCGGTGGAAAGGTCAACCGCATCCTCTGCAAGAATCTGGTGCCTGATCCGATTTCTGAACATCAGCTTCTTGTTGAACTTATATCTTCCGACCTTTGCAAGGTCATATCTTCTGGGGTCAAAAAACATCGCATTGATCAGGCTCTCCGCGCTCTCCACCGTCAGCGGCTCACCGGGACGGATCTTCTTATACAATTCAAGAAGACCTGCCTCGTAACTGCCCTGCGGTTCTTTCTCGGTGACGGAGCCGTCCTTGGCAAGAGACGCCATGATCTTCGGGTCGTCGCCGAACAGATCGAGAATCTCTGCGTTTGTTCCGATGCCGAGCGCTCTGACCAGAACGGTAACGGGAACTTTACGGGTTCGATCCACGCGCACGAAAAACACATCATTGGAGTCGGTTGCATACTCTAACCATGCGCCGCGATTCGGGATCACTGTGGAAGAAAACAGTCTCTTTCCCAGCTTATCATGCGTGATTGCATAATAGATGCCGGGAGAACGAACAAGCTGAGATACAATAACACGCTCTGCGCCGTTGATTACGAAAGTGCCGGTCGCGGTCATCAGAGGCAGGTCGCCCATAAAAATCTCGTGCTCGATAATCTTGTCGTCCTGTTTGTTGTAAAGTCTGACCTTTACCTTCAGGGGAGCTGCATACGTTGCATCTCTTTCCTTGCATTCTTCAATAGAATACTTTACGTCATCTTCACACAATGTGAAATCAACAAATTCCAGACTGAGATGGTCGCTGTAATCTGTGATCGGTGAGATATCGGCAAAGACTTCTTTCAGACCTTCATCCAGAAACCATTGGTAAGAATCCTTCTGTACCTCAATGAGATTCGGCATTGCGAGAACATCTTTCTGCCGGGAATAACTCATTCTGGTACTCTTGCCCACGGTGACCGGACGTATCCTGTTCTTTTCCATTGACGTTTCACCCCGTTCTTTCTCTATATAATTACATGCTATTGCTGATAAACAGGCTCTTTTCCGTGATGCCAGCACAGAAAAAAGAGCATACGTAACCACAATAGTGCATCATCCATGGTAACACAAACTCTTTCTTCTTGTCAACAAAACTTTTTATTTTGTTATGATATTCTGTTTTGTTTTGACAAAGGGCTAAATTATTTCAGAGTAATCTTGGCGCCTTCTGCTTCCAACTTGCCTTTGATGTCGTTGGCTTCTTCTTTGGATGCGCCTTCCTTCACGATCTTCGGAGCGCCGTCAACCAGATCCTTTGCTTCCTTTAAGCCAAGACCGGTCACTTCACGAACCACCTTGATTACCTTAACCTTGTTCGCGCCAACTTCTGTCAGTTCAACGTCGAATTCGCTCTTTTCCTCTGCTGCTGCGCCTGCATCTCCGCCGGCTGCCGCAACGACAACGCCTGCTGCCGCAGATACGCCGAACTCTTCTTCACATGCCTTTACAAGGTCATTTAACTCTAAAACGGTTAACTCTTTGATTGCATCAATAATTTCTGCTGTTGATAACTTTGCCATTTGATTATCCTCCTATTGATAATAATTCCTTTTCAAACTGATTATTCTGCTGCAGGCGCTTCTGCCTCTGCAACAGGCGCTTCCGTCTCTGCTGCGGGTGCTTCTGCCTCTGCTGCTGGTGCTTCCGTCTCTGCAACAGGCGTTTCCGTCTCTGCTGCGGGTGCATCCGCTTCCCCTGCGCCGCCCTTTTCAGCAAGCTGATTGATCACGCGAGCGAAGTTCGCAATCGGAGACTGGATACTGCCAAGTAACTTGGACAACAGTTCCTCTCTGGAAGGAATCTTGGAAACTGCAAGGATGCCGTTCGCATCATAGAAGTCGCCTTCCACAACGCCGCCCTTGAGTTCCAGGTTCGGTGCTGTCTTTGCAAATTTAGCAAGGATTCTTGCCGGCGCCGTTGCATCCTCTTTGGAGATTGCAACCGCACTGGGACCTTCGAGCAACGGAGCAAGCGCTTCGAAGTCCGTTCCCTTGAATGCAAAGTTCATCATTGTGTTCTTGTAAACCTTGTACGTGATTCCGGCTTCTCTTAACTGCTTTCTAAGCTGTGTGTCCTGCTCCACAGTCAGTCCGCGATAGTCAACGAGGACAACGCCCTGCGCGCCGTTGACCGCTTCCGAAATCTCCTGTACTACCGGTTTCTTCAGTTCAACCTTAGCCATGTTTTACCTCCTGTTATATTTTCAGCCGAAATCTGAGGCATGTAAGAAATGCGTTCCACGCGTTTCTCTCATATAAAAACCCTCACGCGAAGACGCGAGAGGGCAATGATCCTGAATCAGATTCTCCTCGGTAAGCTGCATCCGGGATGCAATTATGCGATAGCGCACTTACTGTCTTCGGCTCGGTCGCACGCGACCTTATCTAACATAGCACAGGAAAGCGTGACTGTCAATCTTTTCTTTTTGCAAAAGCGTTACTCCGAGAAGACCGCCGTTTCCGCAGGCGTCTCTGTTTCTGCCGCCGTTTCCGTCTCTGCGGGCGCAGCCGGTTCCCTGCTGCGGGACGGGGAGGTATTCACTCCGTTCTGTGTGTTCTGGTCTTCCGCAATATAGCCCACAATACCGTCGTCCGTAAAGCAGGCATAATTGGAGATCCCGCGCATATAGTTCAGAATTCGCGCTTCGTCCGCAGCATCCGCAAGTCTCGTCCTGCAGCCCTGCTGCACGCAGGAGATAAAGCGGATCTCTTTCATCGAAAGAGAAGCGGCATACGAGGGCTGCGCTTCCATCTCTGCGCTTTCCTCCGTTGCGGCGATCGCACCCGATGTCGTGTCGATGGTCACGCTGACGATACAGGTGTCGACAGTCTTCGAATTGAACCAGAAATTACCGAGACTGTAGAAGACGGGAACCCGCACGGACGGATCCTGTCCGGAATCCTCGGATGCGCTCACATAATCGACCCCCTGCAGGCAGTGGGAGTGATCGCCGATGATCAGATCTGCGCCCGCGTTGACGTACTTTTTCGCAAGTTCGCGTTGACTTGCTTCCACAAGGTCGGTGTTCTCCGAACCCCAATGCACGTAAACGATTGTAAAATCGCTGTTTTCTTCTGCGGCTTTGATCACTTCCACGAATTTTGCTGGATCCAAGGTTCGAAGGACGCCCGGTTCCGTTTCGGTCGCTTCTCTGGTGTCCGGCGGACTGGTGCGCTCAATCTGCGTCGCCGATACAAAGGCGATCTTTTTCCCGTTCGCCAGAAAATAGACCGGCTTCATGGCGTCGTCAAGGTTCACTCCCGCTCCTGCCATCGGGATCCGCTCCCGTTTCAGCAGCTCGATGGTATCCAGCAGCGCGTCGGGACCCCAATCGTAGGCATGGTTGTTCGCTAAGCTGACTGCATTGATTCCCAGTTCATGCAGCATACCGACCCGCTCCGGTTTGGCGCGGAAGGTATATTTCTTGCCGGCGGTCGGCGTTCCGCGGTCACTGTATGCGAACTCGTTGTTGGCAATCATGACGTCCGCTTCCTGCATTTTGGCAATCACTTCCGGAAGGACGCATTCCTCGATGTTCCCGTTCCGCTCATGATAGGCGCGCATATTGGCATAATCATCACAGAAATTGATGTCTCCGACGAAGCGGATGAGGATTTCGTCCCGACTTGCAGTCGGCACGGTATAGATTCGATTCTCATCATCCCAGATCTGTTCTTCCGCGTCTTCCGTTTCAGCGACTTCTTCGAGTTCAGGCGTACTTTCCGATTCAATCACAATGACCGGCGGCTGCGCTTCCATGGCTGCCGCAATATCAGCCCCCGTCTCTTCCTTTTCCGTAAAAGTAAGTCCGAGCGCATCCGTCATGGCGCAGCCCGTAAGCTGTACCGCCAAAAGCAGCGGGAGCAGAACGCCCGCGAAAAGATATCGTTTTCCGCTATGATTTTCACACTTCATCCTGTCTTCCTCGTCGTTGAACTGAGAAAAAGGGCACCGCCGAAGCGATGCCCTTTCTATGAATCATTAGTACTGCGCTGTGGAAACCTTTACGCCGGGGCCCATGGTGGAAGTAAGTGTGATACTTCTTAAATACTGACCCTTCAGTGATGCGGGTTTTGCCTTAACGATCGCTTCCATCAGAGTGTTGAAGTTCTCCGAAAGTTTCTCCTCGGCGAAGGATGCCTTGCCGACCGGTACGTGGATGATGTTGGTCTTGTCCAGTCTGTACTCGATCTTACCGGCTTTGATGTCGTTGACAGCCTTGGCAACGTCCATTGTTACCGTACCTGCCTTCGGGTTGGGCATTAAGCCCTTGGGTCCCAGGATCTTACCGAGACGACCCACAACGCCCATCATATCGGGGGTTGCTACCACGACGTCGAACTCAAGCCAGCCGTCCTTCTGGATCTTCGGGATGAGTTCCTCGCCGCCAACATGATCTGCGCCCGCCGCCTCAGCCTCAGCCACCTTATCGCCCTTTGCGAATACAAGGACTCTGGTGACACGACCGGTGCCGTGCGGAAGAACAACGGCGCCACGAATCTGCTGCTCGGCATGACGTCCGTCACAGCCTGTTCTGATGTGCGCTTCGATCGTCTCGTCGAATTTCGCCGTTGCAGTTTTCTTTACCAGTGAAATTGCTTCAGCCGGATCGTACTGAGTCGCGCGATCCACAAGCTTAGCTGCTTCTAAATATTTCTTACCATGTTTCATTTACGCTTCCTCCTACTCCTCGACTGTAACGCCCATAGATCTGGCGGTTCCTGCGATCATGCTCATTGCCGCTTCAATTGACGCTGCGTTCAGATCCGGCATCTTCATCTCCGCGATCTCTCTGCACTTCTCTTTGGAAAGTGTAGCGACCTTGGTCTTATTCGGAGCGCCCGAACCGGACTTGATGTTGCATGCCTTCTTAATCAATACTGCAGCAGGCGGAGTTTTGGTGATGAAACTGAAACTTCTGTCCGCATAAACCGTGATGACAACAGGGATCAAAACGTCTCCCTTATCTGCCGTTCTGGCGTTAAACTGCTTCGTGAATTCAACGATGTTTACGCCATGCTGACCAAGTGCGGGGCCAACCGGGGGTGCCGGAGTTGCTTTGCCGGCGGGAATCTGAAGTTTAATGTAACCTTCTACTTTCTTTGCCATTTTCTTTCCTCCTAATGTTGTGGTGGTGGCGGGTCGAAACCCTCCCACAGTTCATAGAGATTTATCTGCTAGGAAAAATTCCTTTGAACTCTACTCTGTGTTATCTTAATTTGGTCATCTCATCGAAACTGATCTCAACCGGCGTCTCGCGACCGAACAGTTCTACATTGATGGTAGCGGTCTGTTTCCCCATATCCATCCTCTGAACAACGCCGATGGTGTCTTTCCAGACGCCCGCGATCACGGATACGGTATCGCCTTCGGCAAAATCAATCACTACATTCTCCGTCTTGATGCCGAGCGGCTTCATTTCGATTTCCGATAACGGTACAGGCTTGCTTCCGGGTCCCACGAATCCGGTCACGCCTCTTGTGTTGCGCACTACGTACCAGGTGACATCATTCATCACCATGTTGATCAGGACGTAGCCCGGGAACATCTTCTTGGAAACGACCTTGCGGGCGCCGTTCTTCATTTCGGTCACATCCTGCATGGGAACGCGAACCTCTAAGATCTCTTCCTCTAAATGTCTGTTCTCGATTGTTTTCTCGATATTTGCCTTGACCTTATTCTCATAACCGGAATAAGTGTGGACAACATACCAATTCGTCTCATTGCTATTGTTCTCTGCCATGCTCTCACTCCTTAAAGATAAACGATTAAATTCCCAATTCTGTCAGGAAATTTATGCCGTACTGAAGTGCGAAATCAATCAGCGCGATGAGGAGTCCCAGAATCAGTGAAATCACAACAACTGCAACCGTCTGCTTCGTCACTGTTTCGCGGCTCTCCCATACAATCTTCTTGAATTCGGCTTTCAGGCCTTTGAACCAGCCTTTGATCTTGCCGAAGGCACCTGCCGTGCCATTCTTACTTTCTGCCATAATTGACCTCCCAAAATACCTCAAAACTACCGGTTCGGATTATTTGGTTTCCTTGTGCAGGGTATGCTTCTTACAGAATCTGCAATACTTGCTGGTCTCCATTCTGTCCGGATGCAGTTGCTTCTCTTTTTTGGTGTCATAGTTGCGGTTTTTGCACTCTGTGCATGCCAATGTAATTCTTGTACGCATTTTATCCCTCCGTCTGTAAAATGTTCGCTTACGAGTGGTCTACACTCCCTGAATCCGACGTGAAATCCCGGAGCTTCCTGCCTTTGCAGACAAAAAAATAAGGCCTCAAAATCCACCTCGTTTGAACAATATAGCATAGATTACCTCTCGCGTCAATGATTTTCAGCGTTTTTTCTTCCTATTACTATGTATTTATGGTTAATATTCCTAACATCCAGCTAGGATGTTATCCATCTTGTTGCTTAAGCTGTAGAATGATGTGAGCAATAGGTCTGGCCTTTTTCTCCTAGAACCTTGCGTTTGTAGATAAGTCAGCCACCCAGCTCCTCATTCGCAGCATTCGTTTTACGCAGGTTGAACCTCCCGTTCGTGTGAGACGCCCAATAGATTGAATAGGCAATGAGTAAAACTGGTATTGACCATTGCTAATAAATCTCAAAGGAGTTTCTATCATGATGAATGCAGTTGGTATCGATGTTTCAAAAGGTAAGAGCACTGTCACAATCCGAAGACCCGGTGATGAGGTCATTCTCCCTCCCTGCGATGTCCGCCATACCCGTTCCGGTATTGATGCTCTGATCAATGAGATCAAGGGTCTTGATGGAGAAACCAAGGTATGTATGGAGTGTACAGGGCGGTATTATGAGCCTATGGCTACTTGGCTGACAGATGCAGGTCTCTTTGTGAGCACTGTTAATCCCGTGCTTATCAAAAACTTCGGTGATGACTCACTCCGTGCTCCTAAGACCGATAAAGCTGATTCTAAAAAGATCGCACGGTACACTCTTGACCGTTGGACGAAATTGAAGCAGTATGGTCGTATGGATGAAACACGTAACCAACTCAAAACAATGAACCGCCAGTTCGGATTCTACATGGATCAGAAGACTTCAATGAAGAACAACCTCATTGCTCTTCTTGATCAAACATTCCCTGGCGTAAATGACTTCTTTGACAGTCCTGCGCGCTCTGATGGTAGCCAAAAGTGGGTAGATTTTGTCTACACCTGCTGGCATGTCGATTGCGTTACAGGAAGGACGCTTGATGCCTTTACGGAGCACTACCGCAACTGGCAAAGGAACTAACTATTGATAAAATGCACCGGTCAAATCAAATCGTTAAAAGATGCACCGCTTTTGCACACCCCTATGGAGTTGTCACCATATCTGCCTTTATCAGTTTAACACCATACGCTGGACTCCAAAGGTGAATTGCTCATTATGATTATGTCCTCACTAGCGCAGGAGGAAAGCCGCTCCATTTCGGAGAATGTAACC
>CAZNCH010000028.1:0-25196 GCA_964571555.1 uncultured Lachnospiraceae bacterium
TATGAACAAAGTTTCGGTAATCCGGCTTATGCGGTTTCTGTTGTACAGGATGCCGGTTACGACGCGCGCTACGGACAGATTCTATCCTTTCTCTACAGTGAAATCCGCGCTTTGATCCCTTATGTCTTCGAACAGGATCAAGAGGTGCTGACGATTTACTTCGAACTGTTCATCGAAATTTACGACCGCTTCCTCTATGCAGAGGATGATACGGAGCCGTCCGTTGCCGCGCTTGAGAAGGCGATCTACTGGTTTCAGAGCGATTACTGCGATATTCTGGTGCAAAAGAAATTAGAGGAGCAGCTTGATCCGGCGCGAGATTTTGCCGCTTCCGTCATTACCGGCTGCGATCTTGACGATCCGAGATATCTCTATTATTATGGCGAATATGTCTCCGAAAACGAACTGGGGCTCTTCGCGCTGTTTCAGAAGATGCCGGAAGAAGAGGTTGACCGCCTGGCATCCGTCTATACGGAAGGCTATCGGATCGGTTTCGCCAATTCCAACAAGGATCTCTCCAAGAAAGAGGTCGTGGAGATTCGGTTCTGTCTGGGGCTGGAGAAGATGGTACGCGCAGCGCTCCCGCGCTTTCGGAAGATGGGTCTGCGCGCGACCATGCGCAGAGCCGGAACGCTTTCCTTAAATAAAAGAGGCGTGTATCGGATCGGCTATTCTTCCACACCTGCCAACAGGCAGTATGCGTTCGATCACAAAGAGGATGAAGCCCTCTATTATGATAAGGACTTCGTGAATCGCAGAATTTCCGTGCTGAAGGCTGCGTTCCGAGCATGCAAATATCTGGCGAACCGTCATGCGGGTCCCGCCTGTATCGAGACGTTCGGCGCGCCCCCGTTTCATCCGAAGACGAAGGAAGAAGCGCTTTCCTTAGACCGCAAACAACAGAAACTGGCGGTGGAATATGCGGATTGGAGCGGCAGGATCATCAATGAATACATCATCGGCGAAGAACGAAGCTTTACGATCATTTCGTTCCCGACCCCTGAAATCGGCGCTGATTTCGAGCAGATTTTTCGGGAGACCGTATTGGTCAATACACTGGATTATCAACTCTATCAGCAGATGCAGCAGGTTCTGATCGATACGCTGGATACTGCAAAATTCGTCCGTATTCAAGGAAAGGGCGCGAATCGAACCGATCTGAGCGTGGCGCTTCATGAACTGCGTGACCGGGAGTGCGAGACTCTCTTTGAAAACTGCGTGGCGGATGTCAATATTCCGGTGGGCGAGGTGTTCACTTCTCCGAAACTGACTGGAACGAACGGTTGTCTGCACGTCAGTGAAGTTTATCTCAACGGGCTGAAATATATTGATCTGGAAATGATTTTCACAGACGGAAGAATCTCAGCCTACCGTTGTAAGAACTTCCCGCGGGAAGAGGAGAATCTGAAATATATCAAAGATAATATTCTCTATCATCACGACTGGCTGCCGCTTGGTGAGTTCGCGATCGGCACCAATACGACCGCCTATAAGATGGCGGTGACCTACGGCATTGAAGATCGGCTCGATATTCTGATCGGCGAGAAGACGGGACCGCATTTCGCGGTGGGCGATACCTGCTACAAATACGATGAAGAACTGATCAGTTATAATCCTGACGGGAAGCGCATTGTGGCGAGGGACAACGAGGTGACGATCCTGCGAAAGACCGATCCGGGTCAGGCGTATTTTCACTGTCACACGGATATTACGATTCCCTATCATGAGATCGGACGCATCGTGGCAATCGATGAAAACGGAGAGGAAACGCCGATTTTAGAGGACGGGCTGTTCGTGCTTGCGGGTCTTGAGGAATTGAACGGGCCGCTGCTTAAACTGCGCGAGTGAGCGGCGCTTTGGCGACAGAAAACAGAGGAGGAGAAAGGATGGCAAAAGTCGGTATTGTAATGGGTTCGGATTCCGATCTGCAGGTGATGAGCAAGGCGGCGGATATCCTGGAACAGTTCGGTGTGGACTATGAAATGACGATTATTTCGGCACACCGCGAACCGGAGGTTTTCTTCGATTATGCGAAGAAAGCGGAAGAAAAGGGATTCAAGGTGATCATTGCGGGTGCGGGGATGGCGGCGCATCTGCCGGGCATGTGCGCGGCGATTTTTCCGATGCCGGTGATCGGCATTCCGATGCATACGACGAGTCTGGGCGGCAGAGATTCGCTTTATTCGATCGTGCAGATGCCGAGCGGGATTCCGGTTGCGACCGTTGCGATCAACGGCGGCGCGAATGCGGGGATCCTTGCGGTGAAGATGCTCGCGATTTCGGATCCGACGCTGCTTCGGAAAGTGAAGGATTACAAGGATGATTTGGGTGCAGGCGTAGAGAAGAAAGCGGAGCGGCTTTCGGAACTCGGCTATCGCGAATACATGAAACAAAAGAACGAAGAACACAGGAGAGATAAAAATGGATTATAAGCGCGCTGGCGTAGACATTGAGGCGGGATATCAGGCTGTAGAACTGATGAAGGAGCATGTGAAGAAGACGATGAGACCGGAAGTGCTGGGCGGACTCGGCGGCTTCTCGGGCGCCTTTTCCCTGGAAAAGATCAAAAAAATGGAAGATCCGGTGCTGCTGTCGGGAACCGACGGTTGCGGGACGAAAGTGGCGATTGCGTTCCTGATGGATCGGCATGACACGATCGGGATCGACGCCGTTGCCATGTGCGTGAACGACGTGGCGTGCGCAGGCGGCGAGCCCTTATTCTTCCTCGATTATATTGCCTGCGGCAAAAACGAGCCGAAGAAAATCGCCGCCATCGTCAAGGGTGTTGCCGAGGGTTGCCTGATGAGCGGCGCGGCTCTCATCGGCGGCGAGACTGCGGAACATCCGGGGCTGATGAAGGAAGACGAATATGATCTGGCGGGCTTCACGGTCGGCGTGGTGGATCGGAAGGATCTGATCACCGGAGAGCATATTAAGCCGGGTGACGTCATCATCGGCATTGCGTCTTCGGGTATTCATTCCAACGGCTATTCTCTGGTGCGCAAGGTCTTCCCGATGCAGGAAGAGAAGTTGAACACTTATATCGACAGCCTTGGGACGACGCTTGGCGAAGCGCTGCTGACGCCGACCAGAATCTATGTGAAGGCGCTTGGTGCAGTGAAAGCGGCAGGCGTGACCATCAAGGGCTGCTCGCACATCACGGGCGGCGGCTTCTATGAGAATATCCCGCGGATGCTGCCGGAAGACACGCACGCGGTGATTCACAAGGACTCCTATCCGATGCCCCCGATTTTCCATCTGCTTTGTACCAGCGGAAACATTGCCGAGGAAATGATGTACAACACCTTCAACATGGGAATCGGCATGATGCTTGTCCTCGATCCCAAAGACGAGGTCGCAGCGATTCGCGCGATTGAGGCGGCAGGAGAAAAAGCATACAGAATCGGCGAGATTACCGCCGGAGAAAAGGGAATTACCTTATGTTAAAAATAGCGGTTCTGGTATCGGGGGGCGGCACGAATCTGCAAGCCATCCTCGATGCCATTGAGAATCAGAAACTGACCCATACGGAGATTGTGCTCGTCATCAGCAACAAACCGGACGCCTATGCGTTGGAAAGAGCAAAGCGCTGCGGGATTCCCGCGGTTTCGATTCGCCCGAAGGATTATGAGGATCGAAGCCGATATGAGGACGAAATGATCCGCGCAATTCAGTCATCCGGCGCGGAACTCATCGTGCTGGCGGGCTTTTTGGTCGTACTGTCCGACCGGTTCGTGAATACCTTCACAAGAAGGATCATCAACATCCATCCGAGTCTGATTCCGTCCTTTTGCGGCGACGGTTTCTACGGGCTGCGCGTGCATGCGGCAGCCTTGGATCGGGGTGTGAAAATCACGGGCGCAACGGTGCATTTCGTCGACAGCGGCACGGATACGGGACCGATCCTGATGCAAAGGGCGGTGGAAGTGGAAACGCAGGATACGCCGGAAACCTTACAGCGACGCGTGATGGAACAGGCGGAATGGGTGCTGCTTCCTGCGGTCATTCAGAAGATCGCGGACGGCGAAGTGGCGATCGGATGATGAGAGAGCGCGGCAGATACGGGCTTTTTACAAAATAATTCAGAAAGTAGAGAGATGAGATGGTTGTATTGGTAGTCGGTTCCGGCGGCAGAGAGCACGCGATTGTCAGGAGCGTTGCGAAGAGTAAACAGGCAGAGAAGATCCATTGCTGTCCGGGAAATGCGGGGATCGCAGCTCTTGCGGAATGCGAACCGATTCCGGTGATGGAGTTCGACCGGATTGCGGATTATGCGGAGAGGATCGGTGCAGATCTGGTGATTGTGGGTCCCGACGATCCGCTTGTCGCCGGTCTGGTTGACGTCTTAAATGAAAGAGGACTCCGTGCGTTCGGACCGCGTGCAAATGCGGCGATTCTGGAGGGGAGCAAGGCGTTCTCCAAAGATCTGATGAAGAAGTACGGGATCCCGACGGCTGCTTATGAGAACTTCGATCGGGCGGAAGATGCGCTGCGATATCTTGAGAGGGCGCAGTTTCCGATCGTCTTAAAGGCGGACGGGCTGGCGCTCGGAAAGGGCGTGCTGATCTGCAACACCCTGGAAGAAGCAAAGGAAGGCGTTGCTTCCATCATGCTGAATAAGCAGTTCGGCGACGCAGGCAACCGTATGGTTGTCGAAGAATTCATGACGGGACGGGAAGTGTCCGTTTTGGCTTTCGTGGACGGCAAGACCATTCGTCCGATGACGAGCGCGCAGGATCACAAGCGTGCGCTCGACGGAGATCGGGGCTTGAACACCGGCGGGATGGGAACTTTCTCTCCGAGTCCGTTCTACACAGAAGAAGTGGATGCGTTCTGTCGTACGCATATTTACCAGAAGACGGTAGACGCCATGAACCGTGAGGGCAGACAGTTCAAGGGCATCATTTTCTTCGGTCTGATGCTGACGAAAGACGGTCCGAAGGTCCTGGAGTACAATGCAAGATTCGGCGATCCGGAAGCGCAGGTCGTGCTCCCGAGAATGGAAAATGATATCATTGATGTGATGAATGCCTGCATCGACGGCACGCTGGATCAGGTGGAACTGCGTTTCAGCGATCAGGCAGCCGTCTGTGTCGTCTTGGCGAGCAAGGGTTATCCCGTAACATACGAAAAAGGCTTCCCGATTCACGGTCTTGCACGGTTTGCGGGCAGAGAGGATATTTTCTGCTTCCATGCAGGAACAAAGTTCGACGATGCCGGCAGGGTTGTCACAGACGGCGGAAGAGTGCTCGGCGTGACGGCGCTGGGCGAGGATTTGATGCGTGCCAGAGCCAATGCCTATCAGGCGACCGAACTGGTCGATTTTAAGAACAAGTATTGCAGGAGCGATATCGGCAAGGCGATTGAGGAAGCGTAAGACCCGTATTATGATCGGAGGCGTATCGAATGGTGGAAAACAAAGGATTTTTAGGATATGATGTCCCGACGGTCTGTGTGAAATGCGGCGGCGCAATGGAATACATGGGCGTCGGAGAATATAAGTGCGTCAAGTGCGGCTACCTTGCCTATGACGATTACGGAAAGGTTCGCAACTATATCGAAGCGCATCCGGGCGCAACGATGGACGACGTCTTCCGCGCGACGGGCGTTGCCAAGAACAAGATCAGACAGCTTCTGATTGAAGAGAGAATCGAGGTTGCGCCGAATTCCGTCGTCTTCTTGAACTGTAACCTCTGCGGCGCGCAGATTCGTTCCGGTCTCTATTGCAAAAAATGTGCGGCGAAAATCAAAAAACAGGAAGAAACGGTCACGCATCGAAGCAAAAGCATGAGCGGATATGCGAATCCCAAGGGGAAATTAACCGAAGGAGAGCGCAGATTTATGCCGGGGAGACGGGAATCGTAAAACCCCAATATCTTGTTGGATGCGATCCGGTTACTTACAACATTTGGTTGACATAAACAACATATCGCGGTATGATATTCTGGTAAATAAGGGGTCAATATACTGAAAGGGGAATCGGTATATGATTGGAAAACCGCGTTGGTTCGACAGAAGATCCAAAGGGGGACGTCTGTTGTTGTCAGGCATGTTGATGACAGCGCTGTTATTAGGAATGACCGGTTCGGTCAATCTACGGGTGTTTGCGGCGGAAGCCGGAACCGTCACCTGCGACAGCGGAAATGTGCGCGAGAAAGCGTCGTCAAATGCCGCATGCGCGTTCGGCGTGAAGAGAGATGAGCAGGTGGTGATTCTGTCCGAGGAGCAAGGCGAGGACGGTTTCATCTGGTACGAAATACAGGTCCGGAACAAGACGGGCTATCTGCGCTCCGATCTGGTTCAGAAAGACGGCGCCGTGAAATCGAATCCGGAGCTGTCCTTACAGAAGCGTCCGGAACAAAGTGAGAAAACGCCCACGGGCAATTTCGAACAGGATCTGATGATTTTCCCGCAGGGATACCGTGAGAAACTGCGTGCGCTGCATGCAATGTATCCGGGATGGCAATTCGTGCCGGTGAACTGCGGTTTGGACTGGGAAGAGGTGATCACGCAGGAAGCGACGGCGGGCAGGAACCTCGTTGCGATGTCCGCGCCTGCGTCTCACAAGGCGACGGATCCGCAGACCTTTCAACATACGAAAGACGAATGGAACGGTTTCGGAGACGGAAGTTATGCTTCCGCATCAAAGGAACTGATTCGTTATTATATGGATCCCAGAAACTTTCTGGACGAGAACAGTATTTATCAGTTTGAGAGTCTTGCGTTCCGGGACGGAATCGACGAGGCGACGGTCGCAAAGGTGCTTGCGGGCTCGTTTATGAGCGGTTCCTATACGGATACGGACGGAATTACGAGGTCTTACGCCAGCACTTTTCTGGAAGCCGGTCGTAAGGAAGGCGTGAACCCGTGTCATCTTGCGATCAGGTGTTTACAGGAGCAGGGTGTGATCGGAGCGGATGAGAGTATTTCGGGAACGGTTTCCGGCTATGAGAACTGCTTCAATTATTTCAACATCGGAGCCTGTGCGGCAGACGGGAATTCCGCTGTCGTAAACGGGCTGAAATATGCTTCCGGAGAGGACGGGAATTACGGCAGACCGTGGAACACGAGAGCGCGTTCCATTCAGGGCGCAGCCGCCTACATTGCGGAGCAGTATATCAGAAAAGGGCAGAATACGTTATACTTCCAGAAGTTCAACGTCGTCAATCAGAGTTTCGGTCTCTACCGACACCAGTATATGTATGATCTGGGAGCGGCAGCGACGGAAGGACGGTATCTGAAAGGCGCGCAGCCCGACCCGACGGCTCCCCGTATTTTCCGGATCCCGTTCTATGAAAACATGCCCAAGGAGCCCTGCGCCAGGCCGACCTCAACCTCGAATCCGAACAACACGCTGCAATCCCTTACCGTAGAAGGCGGAACGCTGCGTCCGGAATTCTCACCGCTGGTTACGGATTACGAACTTCTTCTCGACGCTTCGATGGCGGAAGTTTCCATCCGGGCGGAGAGCAGGAACCCATTTGCCAGTATCGGAGGCACGGGAACGGTGCCGATCAATATAGACCAAAACGAATATTATGTTGTGTGTAAAGCACAGAACGGCTCTGTCAGAAAATATATCCTGAAGATCGTTCGGAAGTAGAAAGGAGTTCAGTATGAACATAAGGAAACCGGTTGGCTTGCTGCTTGCAGCGTTTGCAGCCTGCGCGCTGCTGACGGTGTCGGTCAGAGCCGATGCGTCGATTACATTGACAGCCGACCCCTTGGAGACCGAAACCGGAGCAACGGTTACGGTCAATTATACCGCAAAGGAAGTAGGCGACGCGCAGATTTCCGTCAGTTATGATCCGAACCGCTTAGAACTGGCGGAGAGCGATAAGACCTACGACGGCGGCAGCGGACTGCTCCAGTTTTCCGAGACGGAAGCGAGCATGACGTTCACCGTGCTCTCCGGCGGTGCGGCTGACATTACGGTGAGTACGGTTACCGTCGATGACGCCGAGCCCGTCAGCGCATCCGTTACGCTGAATGCAGCGGGGGAAGACACTGCGGCGGCAGCGGCGGGAGGAACGGTCAGCGAAACGGGCGTGGAACCCGGCTCCATCGTATCACATGACGGCTCCAAAATCATTTCTACTATTTTTCCGGACGAACAACTTGCAACGCTTCCGTTATTCCATAAGACAACCACGACTTACGAGGGGCAGATGGTGGAGACGGCGGCGTTTGACATGGGCGATCTGAAACTGCTGTATGTAACGGATACGGCAGGGGAGAACGGAGCGCTCAATCTCTATGACGAGACGACGTCCGAATTGAAGGATTTTAAGATGATTCGCGGCGCGGAAGACAGATTCATCATTATTCTGAATGCGCCGGAAGGAAGCGAAGCGCCGCTGGGATTCACACGTGCGGAACTGCAATGGGATAACCTGAAACTGGAAGCATACGCGGTCAATCAAATTGACGACAGCGTGGTGAAGGATGTCGCGGCAACGGATTTCTTCCTGCTCTATGCGATCAGTTCGGAAGGCAGCAAGGGCTGGTTCCTGTATGATCAGGCGGGCGGCACCTATCAGCGCTATCTTCCCATCGTGGGCGGGAAGCCGAAATCGGATGAGGAAGAGAGCTTCTTTACGAACCTGTTAAAGGGCGGCGCGGAAGAAGAAGAAGAACTGGAAGCGGTTGCGAAGAGAAGGCTGATCATCATTGCCGCAATGGCACTGGCACTGATTATCATGTTCATCTTCCTGCTCAACTTCTTCTTAAAACTCAGAGATTACGAGAGTTATGATTATGTGGATGAAGAAGAGGAAGCACCGCCGAAGAATACGCCGGTCAGACGAGAACCTTCCGTAGAGGAAACCAGCCGGATTCGCGCAAGCGAACTGGCAAGGATGGAAATGGGCGAAACCTTTGAACCCGTGAAATTCGATCAATTGGTGAACGACCCTTATGCGGCAAAGTCCGATCCGGTACCGACTGCCGGCAAGACGAACGGCGTGACGACGCCGGAAGCGGCAGCGGCGAAGCTGGCGGCGGCAAGCGCGTCGGGCGCGACTCCGATGAAACCCGTCGCACCGACAAAGGCTTCGGCGCAGGACAAACCTGCGACAGCAGGCGCAACGGAAACGGTGCAGGACAAACCTGCGACGGCAGGCACAACGAAAGCGGCGCAGGGCAAAGCGACGGCAGTTCCGGCAAGTCAAAGCACGCCGGGCGCGACTCCGATGAAATCCGCCGTACCGACAACGGCGCAGGAAACGCCGACCGTGGTTACGACGGCAATTCCCGCGAAACCGGCAGGAGATGCGGATGAGAAGAAGAAAAAGAAAAACATGGGCTTTGATGAGCCGAATTCTCTTGACTGGTCCGCTTTAGAGGATTCGGTGAAAGATAAGACGGATGCGCGCAGACCGAAAGGAAGCGAAGTGCCGCCTGCCTATATGAAGAAGGAAGAAGCGCCCGCGGTGAAGCCCGCAGCCGTTCCTCCGGTCATGACGCCGCAGGCGGAAGTGGATCTTCCGAAGGTTCCGCCAAAGAACGAAACCGAGCGTCCCGCAGTGAAACCGGCGTCCCAGATCTACACGGAAACGGTGCCGCAGCAGGAAAGCAATTACTGGAAACAGAGCAGCAGACAGGAAGCTACGGCAGAACCGGAAAAGGCGGAGCCGCAGTTAAATTACGGCTACGATCAGTATGCGCAGGACTATCAGCAGCAGGGCTACGGCTACGATCAGTACGCGCAGTCCTACGGACAGCAGGGCTACGGCTACGATCAGTACGCGCAGCCCTACGGACAGCAAGGCTACGGCTATGATCAATACGGTCAGAGCGGTTACCAGAACCAGTCTTACGGCGGACAGCCCTACGGACAGCAGGGCTTCGGTTATGATCAATATACGCAGGGCTACGGCTACGATCAGTACGGGCAACCCTACGGACAGCAGGGCTACGGCTACGGTCAGAACCCGCAGATGTTCAATACGCAGAACATTGACCTGGATGATGATTTCGAATTTGAATTCATCGATATCAAGCGATAGCCGTTTTAGGAGAAGCAGATGTTGGAATTTACAAAAAACGCGGAAAAGGCGTTGGAAATCGCCGCGAAATACAGCCGTGATTTAGGGCACGGTTACATCGGCACCGAACATTTTCTGGTCGGATTGCTGGTGGAGCAGGCAGGAGTCGCGGCGCATGTACTGGCGGAAAACGGACTGCAGCCGCTGCCGATCGTCGAGTTGATCCGTGAGCAGATTGCGCCGCCCGCTTCCGTCATGATACGCGAGCGGGACGGCTACAGCCCCAAAGCGACGGAGATTCTTGAGAAAAGTGAACAGGAAGCGTTACGCTTTCAGGAGAGCCGGATTGGAACGGAACACATCCTTCTGGCTTTGCTTCGTGATGTGGACAATTTGGCGGTGCGTCTCTTAAATACGCTGAACGTCAATCCGCAGAAGGTCTATCTGGAAGTGCTTCTGGCAATGGGAGAGGATCCGAAGCTGTTTAAGGATGAAGTGCAGGGGTTGAGAGAAGGGAAGGCAAAGGCCAAGGAACTTCTGATCGACAAATACAGCAGAGATCTGACGGCGCTCGCAAAGGCGGGCAAGCTCGATCCCGTGATCGGCAGAGAGGAAGAGATCAACCGTCTGATTCAGACGCTTTCCAGAAGAACGAAGAACAATCCCTGTCTCATCGGAGAACCGGGCGTCGGCAAGACCGCGATCGTGGAAGGGCTGGCAGGCAGGATCGCCATGGGTACCGTACCGGAAACCGTCGCAATGAAAAGGGTACTGTCGCTTGACTTATCCGGCATGGTAGCCGGCAGCAAATATCGCGGCGAATTCGAAGAACGGGTGAAGCGGGTTGTTTCGGAAGTGATTGCACAGGGGAACATTCTTCTGTTTTTGGACGAACTGCACACGCTGATCGGTGCCGGCGGCGCAGAAGGGTCAATCGATGCTTCGAATATTTTGAAGCCGTCGCTTGCGCGCGGCGAACTCCAGCTGATCGGCGCGACCACCTATGAGGAATATCGGAAATACGTACAGAAAGATGCGGCGCTGGAACGGAGATTCCAGCCGATTACGGTAGAGGAGCCGGACGAGGAAACCTCGGTTCAGATCCTGATGGGGATTCGGGCGAATTATGAAGCCCATCATCATGTGACCATTACGGACGCTGCGGTTCGCTCGGCAGTGACGCTTTCGACCAGATATTTGAGCGATCGTTTCCTGCCGGACAAAGCGATCGACTTAATGGATGAGTCGGCTTCCAAGGCCAGTCTGTCCGCCTTGAAGGTGCCGGAAGAACTCGGCACGCTCAAGGAGCAGCTCGCCGGCTTTGACGGCAGACGGGAAGAATTATTAAGAGCCGGTGATTTTGAAGCGCTGAAAGCGCTGAAAGCCGAAGAAGAAGAGATCAAAAAGCAATTCGAACGCAGGAAAAAGCGGTTCGAAAAAGCAAGAAATACGAATCAGGTCGTGGTGGACGAGCAGGAGATTGCCGCCACCGTTTCCGCATGGACGAAAATCCCCGTCAGCAAACTGAAAGAAGCGGAATCCGCGAAACTTCTGCGGCTGGAAAAGGAACTGTCAAAGCGAGTGATCGGGCAGGAAGAAGCGGTGTCGGCGCTGGCAAGAGCGATCAAGCGCGCCAGGGTCGGTCTGAAAGAAAAAGGCAGACCGATCGGCTCGTTCCTGTTCTTAGGCCCGACGGGCGTCGGCAAGACCGAACTTTCCAAAGCGCTTTCGGAAGTGCTTTTCGGTTCGGAACAGGCGATGATCCGCGTCGACATGTCCGAATATATGGAAGCGCACACCGTATCCAAGATGATCGGTTCCCCGCCCGGCTATGTCGGCTTCGGAGACGGCGGACAACTCTCGGAAAAGGTTCGGAGAAACCCCTATTCCGTGGTACTCTTCGATGAAATCGAAAAAGCGCACCCGGATGTGTTCAATATCCTCTTACAGGTACTCGACGACGGACATATCACGGATTCGACGGGCAGGAAGATCAGCTTCAAAAACTGCGTCATCATCATGACCAGCAATGCCGGCGCAGGCAGGATTATAGACCCGAAGAAACTGGGCTTTGCGGCGATCGAGGATGCGCGCGTGGATTATGACCGCATGAAAGCCGGCGTCATGGACGAGGTCAAGAATATCTTCAAGCCGGAATTCATCAACAGAATCGATGAACTGATCGTTTTCCGCTCCTTGCATGAAGCGGATCTACGGCGAATCGTGACCTTGCAGGTGAACGAACTTCTGCGCCGTGCGAAGGAAGAATTGAACCTGACCATCCATGTTTCCGCCGCAGTGAAGAACTATATCGTGGAGACGGGGTCTGACAAAAAATACGGCGCCAGACCGCTCAGAAGGGCGATTCAGACCTATCTGGAGGATCTGATTGCAGAAAATGTCCTGAACGGCACCATCCGTGAGGGACAGGAAGTTGATGTGAAACTTTCCAGGAAACAGCAGAAAGAAATGATTGTGCTTACGGCACGCGAAGGAGGACGATAATGGCAAAAGAACTGATTTTTGCAGCGGACGGGGCGCTTCACTTTGGCGATCACAGCCTTCCTGAGAAGGCAAAGTCGGACGGCTTTGCTTTTGACGGAAATCTCTACAAAGTGAAAACCTTTCGGGAACTGACCAGACTGGAGCGCGACGGCATGTTTGTCTACGAATCCGAGCCGGGGACTTCGGTCGCCGACTTCGTGCAGAAGAAGGACGGCGTAGCCTTCACCGTAGCGGGCAACGAGGACGTCATGATCACGGTCGGACTGCGGGAAGATACGGAATATGAGGTATCCGAAAACGGTAAGAGCATCGGCAGAATGAAGACAAATCTCGGCGGGAAGCTCAGTTTTTCCGTAGCGTTTGAAAATGCATCCGAGGTGAAAATCATCATCACGGAATAATATGGCAAAAGAGAAGACGACGCTGTTTTTCTGCAGCGAATGCGGAAACGAATCGGTCAAATGGATGGGACAGTGCCCCGCCTGCAAAGCGTGGAATACGTTCGTAGAGGAACCGGTCGTTCAAAGCAAAGGGAAAGCCCATGCCGCGTCCGGTATCGATCGAGCCGCGACGCCCGCCAAGATCTCGGAGATCGATCTTTCCACGGAGAATAAGATCAAAACGCGGATCGGGGAACTGGATCGGGTTCTGGGAGGCGGTATTGTACCGGGCTCCCTGATTCTGGTGGGCGGAGATCCGGGGATCGGCAAATCAACGCTGCTGCTGCAGGCATGCAGGCTCCTGGCGGAAGATTCCCATGCGATCCTCTATGTATCGGGCGAGGAATCACTGAAGCAGATCAAAATGCGTGCGGGGCGTCTCGGCGACTTTTCGGATCATTTATCGCTCTACTGTGAGACCAATCTGACCGCGATCGAGGCAACGATCAGAAACACGAAGCCGGAAGTGGTGATCATCGATTCGATCCAGACGATGTATGCCGAAGAAATCACATCCGCACCCGGCTCCGTCTCGCAGGTCAGGGAAGCGACGGCACTGCTGCTTCGGCTCGCCAAGCGTCTGTCGGTTGCGATTCTGATCGTGGGACATGTGACGAAGGAAGGCACCGTTGCTGGGCCGAGAGTCCTGGAACACATCGTGGATACCGTGCTCTATTTCGAGGGCGATCGTTATAATTCCTATCGGGTGCTGCGCAGCATCAAGAACCGGTTCGGCTCGACCAATGAAATCGGCGTGTTCGAGATGCGTACCGAGGGACTCATCGAGGTGAAAAACCCGTCGGAATATATGCTTTCGGGGCGTCCCGAGGGCGCAAGCGGCTCCGTTGTGATCTGCACGATGGAAGGGTCGCGCCCGCTCCTGATCGAGATTCAGGCATTGGTGTGCCGGACGAGTTTCGGTCTGCCGCGGCGGCAGTCGACCGGCGTGGACAACAATCGCGTCAATCTGCTGATGGCGGTACTGGAAAAACGGATCGGTCTGAAGACTTCGGATTGCGACGCTTACGTCAATGTTGCGGGCGGTCTGAAAATACAGGAGCCTGCGATGGATCTCGGCATTGTCCTTGCTGTGGTCTCCTGCGATCGGAACAAACCGATTGCGGAAGATGTGATCGTGTTCGGGGAAGTGGGCTTGAGCGGAGAAGTGCGCGCGGTGAGCATGGCGGAGCAGCGGATTCTGGAAGCGGAAAAACTGGGCTTCCGTACCTGCATTCTGCCCGGGAGTTCCTTAAAAGGGCTTCGCATTCAGCCCAGGATGCGGCTGATCGGCGTCGCAACGGTGGCGGAAGCGGTCGATGCGGTCTGCTGATGCAAATCATTGACGCGCTATGATTTGCACAGAAAATGTGATTGAGGAGAATAGGAGAGTTACGGTGGTAAGAAGAGTTTATGTCGAGAAAAAGGAAGCCTATGCGATCAAGGCGAGAGAACTGAAAGAGGAAATCGAAAGTTTCCTGGGGATTCACACGGTCACAAAGGTGCGCGTGCTGATCCGTTACGATGTGGAGAAGATATCCGATGCGGTCTTTGAAAAGGCGTGCGGCTGCGTGTTTTCGGAACCGCCTGTCGATCGGCTCTACGAAGAAGACTTCAAACGGGAAGAAAATGATTTCGTATTTTCGGTGGAGTTTTTGCCGGGGCAGTTTGACCAGCGCGCGGATTCCGCGGTACAGTGCGTGAAGTTTCTGAAAGAGGATGAGGAGCCGGTGATCCAGACCGCCGTGACCTATTGTTTGAGCGGCGCGCTTACGGATGAGGAACTGCGCAGGATCAAAGCCTACTGCATCAATCCCGTGGATTCCAGAGAAGCTGCGCGCAGGAAGCCGGCGACCTTGCAGCAGGACTTTGCGGAGCCTGAGGACGTCGCCGTTCTGGAAGGCTTCCTCACCATGGACGACGCCGCGTTCAAAGCGCTCTACGATTCCCTGGGACTTGCAATGACCTATCGGGATTTCCTGCATATCAGAAAGTATTTCACCGAGGATGAAAAGCGCGATCCGTCCATGACGGAGATCAGAGTGCTGGATACTTACTGGTCGGATCACTGCCGTCATACGACATTTTCGACGGAATTGAAGACGGTCAATTTTACGGAGGGTTATTACGGCAAGCCGATCCGTGATTCTTACGAGAAATATCTGGCTGCGCATCATGAAATTTATCAGGGACGCGACGATAAGTTCGTCTGCCTGATGGATCTTGCCCTCATGGCAATGAAGAAACTGAAGCGGGAGGGGAAGTTGCAGGACCAGGAGGAATCGGAGGAGATCAATGCCTGCTCCATCGTCGTACCCGTTGAGATCGACGGGGTGAGCGAGGAGTGGCTGATCAGTTTCAAGAATGAGACGCACAACCATCCGACGGAAATCGAGCCCTTCGGCGGTGCGGCAACCTGTCTGGGCGGTGCGATCCGCGATCCGCTCTCCGGAAGAAGTTACGTCTATCAGGCGATGCGTGTGACCGGGGCGGCAGACCCCACTCTTCCGATTTCCAAGACCTTAAAGGGGAAACTTCCCCAGAAGAAGCTGGTCAAGGGGGCGGCAAGCGGTTATTCGTCCTACGGAAACCAGATCGGTCTGGCAACCGGCTATGTGAAAGAAATCTATCATCCCTCTTACGTGGCAAAGCGAATGGAGATCGGCGCCGTGATGGGCGCTGCGCCGAGGAAAAATGTCATTCGTGAGTCTTCGGATCCGGGGGATGTGATCATTCTGCTCGGCGGACGTACCGGCAGAGACGGGTGCGGCGGCGCAACCGGTTCTTCGAAGGTGCATACGGAGCAGTCGATTGAGATGTGCGGTGCGGAAGTGCAAAAGGGGAACGCGCCGACAGAGCGGAAGATTCAGAGACTCTTCCGCAGAGCCGAGGTTTCAACACTCATTAAGAAATGTAATGATTTCGGCGCGGGCGGCGTGTCGGTTGCGATCGGCGAACTGGCGGACGGGCTGCGCATTGATCTGGACAAGGTGCCGAAGAAATATGCGGGTCTGGACGGAACGGAACTCGCTATTTCCGAATCGCAGGAACGTATGGCTGTCGTGGTTGCGAAGAGCGATACAGAGAAATTCTTAACCTATGCGGCAAAAGAGAATCTGGAAGCCGTCGAGGTCGCTGTGGTAACGAAAGAGCCGAGGCTCATTCTGACCTGGAGAGGCAAGGAGATCGTGAACTTGAAGCGTGCCTTCCTCGATACCAACGGCGCGCATCAGGAATGTGACGTGACTGTGGAACTGCCGGATGAGAAACGGAAATATTTCGACGCCTGTGCGGTGGATCAGGTGGAAGAGCATGTGAAGAAGGGCGATTATAAAGCCGCCTGGCTTGCCACCTTGCGTGATTTGAACGGCTGTTCCCAGAAAGGGCTTGTGGAAATGTTCGATTCCACGGTCGGCGCAGGTACCGTTGTCATGCCTTACGGCGGCAAGTATCAGCTTTCGGAGACACAGACCATGATTGCCAAACTGCCGGTTCTGCGCGGTCAATGCGATACCGTCACCATGATGAGTTACGGCTTCGATCCCTATCTGTCTTCCTGGAGTCCGTACCACGGCGCGGTTTATGCGGTGATAGAGTCGATGGCGCGCATTGTTGCATCCGGTGGGGATCCGTCGAAGATCCGTTTCACTTTCCAGGAATATTTCCGCAGAATGACCGAGGATCCGACGAGATGGAGCCAGCCGTTTGCGGCGCTGCTCGGTGCGTTCGAAGCGCAGATGCGGTTCGGTCTGCCTTCCATCGGCGGCAAGGATTCCATGTCCGGTACGTTTCAGCAGATCGATGTACCGCCTACGCTGGTCAGTTTCGCTGTGGACGTGGGCAAAGCGGGAGAGGTCATTACTTCTGAATTCAAGCAGCCGGGCAATGCGGTCATTCTCATGCAGGTCCCGACAGACGAATACGAACTTCCCGTCTATGAGGAAGTGTTGGCGGGTTACGCCGGCTTCTACGCCGATGCACGCAAGAAACTGTTCGCTTCGGCTTATGCGGCGGACGGACACGGCGTTGCGCTTGCGCTTTGCAAGATGGCATTCGGCAACGGCTTCGGCGTTCGGATGAACGAAGGATATCCTCCGGCGGAATTGTTCCGTCCGAACTTCGGAGCCATTGTTGCGGAAGTTGCGCCGTCAGATCTTGCGAAACTCACCATTCCCTATACCGTGGTCGGTACCGTAACGGCTGACGGAAACTTCTCTTTCGGCAAGGAAGTGATTTCCTCTGCGGAAGCGCTGCAGGCATGGACACAGCCGCTGGAGTCCGTCTTCCCGACGAAGGCGACCGGGTCGACCGATTCGGTTAATACGGAATTGTTCCGCGCGGATCAGGTGTATGTCTGCAAAAACAAAGTGGCGAAACCTGCCGTCTTCATTCCGGTCTTTCCCGGAACCAACTGCGAATACGACAGTTTGAAGGCATTTGAGCGGGCGGGCGCCACCGTGGAGACTGCGATTTTTACGAATCGCTGCCCGCAGGACTTCAGAGATTCCGTCACCTATTATGCGAAGAAAATGAAACAGGCGCAGATCATCATGTTCCCGGGCGGTTTCTCCGCGGGGGATGAGCCGGACGGTTCGGCGAAATTCTTTGCCTCGGCGTTTCGGAACGCGGTATTGAAAGAAGCGGTGGAAGATCTGCTTGCCCGTGACGGACTGGCACTCGGAATCTGTAACGGCTTCCAGGCGCTGATTAAGCTGGGACTGGTGCCGAACGGTCGGATCACCGGACAGAATGAAAGCAGCCCGACCCTGACCTTTAATACGATCGGCCGCCATGTTTCCAAAATGGTGTATACCAAGGTGGTTTCCAACAAATCTCCCTGGCTTGCGGAGGCGGAACTTGGCGGAACTTACGTCATTCCCGCGTCTCACGGGGAAGGCAGATTCGTTGCGAATGCGGAGTGGTTGAAAACGCTTGCGCAGAACGGACAGATTGCGACGCAGTATGTGGATGCCGACGGAAACTGCTCCATGGATGGGGAATGGAACGTCAACGGTTCGTATCTTGCCATTGAAGGCATCACCTCTCCGGACGGCAGGTGCTTCGGCAAGATGGGGCACTCCGAGCGACGCGGCGACGGTGTTGCCATCAATATTTACGGCGAACAGGATATGCGGATATTCGAATCGGGCGTGAAATATTTCAGATGAGGGTGCAATTGCTGTAGAGTTTCGTGCGGAGGGATGCCTCGATGAAGAGAAGAAAGAAGAACGAGTATGGTCTGCAGTGGACGAAGAAGACGTTTATCGTCATGGTCATTTGTATTGTCCTGCTGCTTCTGTGTCTTGGGGTCAGTTTCCAGCACGTGGTTACGACCATTCAGCATTACCGCAAGAATATGCATACTTCCATTCTGGCGCAGACAAAGCTGGACGCCGAGATCGTGAAGAACAACCTGGAAAGCGATGTTTCCGTGATCAAGGCTTCGGCGGAGCAGTTTCAGGTCGCCGAGAATTCGATCACTTCCATCAGTGACGACATCATCTATAAAATGCTCTACGGCGTTCGGGCAAACAGTTCGCTCGAACGTCTGGTGCTGCTGCTCAACGACGGCAGGGTCGTCTCTTCCGAGAAATACAGTACGATGTCCGGTTTCGAAAAACTGGTGCCGAGGAAGGATCCTGGCGACACTGTCTGGGTACAGCGGTGCACCTATGATTTCGGCGACGGCATGGCTTCCTACTGCATTACCGTTCCCGTGCGCAGAGACGGCGTACTGCTCGGATATCTGCTCGGCTTCAACACGACGAAGAACCTGATGAAGGGAACCGAGACGGACACCTATTCGAATATTTCCAGAAGTTACGTGTTGGACGACAAAGGGCGGATCATGGCGGTCGGACACACGAACCAAATGACTATCATTAAGAGCGATGATTTCTACCAGGGCGTTCGCGACAGTTTCACCAAAACGGCGGATGCGGACATTGCGGAGGAAAC
The DNA here is from genome assembly GCA_964571555.1 of uncultured Lachnospiraceae bacterium. Lineage (GTDB taxonomy): Bacteria > Bacillota > Clostridia > Lachnospirales > Lachnospiraceae > UBA2868. The sequence goes on from CAZNCH010000028.1 coordinate 18,887, forward strand.
CTTTCGGAAGCAGTTCGCGCTCGGCAATACGGGCATCTTGTCCTACGAGACGGACGACGACAAACTGTATATGTATTATACGCCGATCAGCGGAAATGACGGCTGGGTCTTTCTGAATACGGTCTCCGAGAATTCCGTTACGGAACTGACCAGAGGGCTTGCACTTGCGACGGTAACCTCGATTGCGCTGATTCTCCTCATCATGGCGCTCATCTCCATCATCATCTGGAGATTCATTGTGGATGAACAGGCGGAGATGATGAAACTGGCTTATGAGGATTCGCTGACGCATGCGCCGAACGAGCGATATTTCGTCGCGGAAACGACGAAACTGTTAAAGGAATACCATGAGGTCGCCTACCGCATGGTTTCGTTCGATCTCATGAATTTCCGTTATTTGAACGAGTCGTACGGTCATCAGAAAGCCGACGATGTGTTAAGAACCATTGTGACCGTTTGCGAGAAGGAACTCGGAACGAGAGAAACTTTCGCCAGAATCGGCGCCGACAGATTCGTCGTACTCTTAGTGGACGACGGCAGAACGGAAGACCGGCTGCGCCGCGTGGAAGCGCAGATTTCGGGAATCGCGCAGGAGCACTCCATCAACTATCCGATCAAGTTAAAGTGCGGGTTCTATGAGGTGGTCAACCACAAGGAAGCGGTCAATGCCATGATCGACAAGGCGAACCTTGCCCGTAAATCGATCAATCCGCAGGGAAAGGAACTGACGTCCATTTACCGCGACGAATTGATGGAAGAGACCAGAAGGATCGAGTTCATCGAATCCAAGATGGAATATGCGCTGATGAACGGGGAGTTTGTTCCTTATCTGCAGCCGAAATGGGATATGAAGCGCAATGAAATCATTGCTTCCGAGGCTCTGGTCAGATGGGTGCACAGCAACGGAGACGTCATGCCGCCGGGCGATTTCATCTCGATCTTCGAACAGAACGGCTTCATCGAGAAGGTCGATTTCTACATGTTGGAGCGTATTTGCAAATATCTGCGGCAAATGATCGACGAGGGGAAGAAGGTCTATCCCGTTTCCATCAACCAGTCCAGATTCCTGCTGCATGATCCGAACTATACCGCGAATGTACAGCAGATCTTACTGAAATATAAGATTCCCAAGGGTCTGATCGAGCTGGAACTGACCGAGACGGTGTTCTTCCAGGAGAGAGAGCGCATGATCGAGGTTATGAAGGAGTTGAAGAACTTAAATCTCGATATTTCGATCGATGATTTCGGATCGGGCTATTCTTCTCTGAATCTGTTGCGTGATATACCGTTTGACGCGCTGAAAATCGACGGCGCTTTCTTAAACCAGACGAATGTGAATGAAGCCGGAAAGTTCATCCTGCGTAAGGTTGTGGAAATGGCGGAAGGGCTCGGCGTGCGTGCGATCTGCGAATGCGTCGAGACGAAGATGCAGGCGGATATGTTGCTGGAGATCGGCTGCTTCTATGCGCAGGGTTATCTGTATTCCAAACCGATTCCGCTTCATGAGTTCATTCGCAGGTACAACGACTGAACAAAAGGATCAGAGCAATGCAGCAAAACGGACAAAAAAAGATGGATGCGATCATAGAGAAAATACGGGAACGTGGGGTTCGCCCCACGATTCTTTTGCATGCGTGCTGTGCGCCCTGCGCCTGCGCCTGTTTGGAGCGGCTGCTGCCGGATTTTCAGATCACCGTCTTCTTCTATAATCCCAATATCACAGAGGAAAGCGAGTATCGGAAGCGTGCGGAGGAACTGCAGCGGCTCATTCGGGAGATGAATGCGGATTACGGGCAGTCCATCGCATATTCGGAAGGCACTTTTTCGCCGGAGCGTTTCCGATCCGTTGCGGGGGGGCTTGAAAATGCGCCCGAGGGCGGCGTCCGCTGTTTTGCCTGCTATCGGCTGCGGGAAGAAGAGACCGCGGCAGCGGCAGCAGCGGGAAAGTTTGATTATTTCGCGACGACACTGACGCTGAGTCCGCTGAAAAACGCGCAGAAACTCAATGAGATCGGGGAGGCGCTTGCGAAAGACTACGGCGTCGCCTATCTTCCGTCCGACTTCAAGAAGAAGGACGGCTACAAACGTTCCCTTGCGCTGTCGAAAGAATACGGGCTGTACAGGCAGAATTACTGCGGCTGCGTCTATTCGGCGCGCACTTGACCGCGGATCTGGGCTATCTTATAATGGAAGACGGTTTTCGCGGCGTTGGAAGAAGCGAAAGCAACGGGTGAAAAGCGACGGAGAAAGGGAGTTTCAAATATATGATGACATTGTCGGATCGTTTATCGGAGGTGCTCGGGACTGCATTTACTGCGGCGGGCTATGATGCGAAATACGGAAAGGCGGTTTTGTCCAACCGGCCGGATCTGTGCGAATTCCAGTGTAACGGCGCGATGGCGGCGGCGAAAGAATATCGGAAGGCACCGCTTACAATCGCGCAGGACGTTGCCGAGAAGCTGCACGCGAATCCCTGTTTCTCGAAGGTGGATGCGGCTTCGCCCGGTTTTCTGAATCTGACGCTGGACGCCGCATATTTATGCGCGTTTGTTTCCGAGATGGCAACGAGTGAGAAATACGGATTCAAGAATCCGGAAGCGGGGAAACGCATCATCATCGACTACGGCGGACCGAATGTGGCGAAGCCGCTGCACATCGGACATTTGCGTTCCGCGATCATCGGCGAAGCCGTGAAGCGGATCTGTACCTTTGCCGGCAACGAGGTAATCGGCGATATCCACTTGGGCGACTGGGGATTGCAGATGGGGCTGATCATCACGGAACTCAAGCACAGGAAACCGGAACTGCCGTATTTTGACGATGATTATAAAGGGGAATATCCGACGGAAGCCCCGTTTACGATTTCGGAATTGGAAGAAATTTATCCGTTTGCTTCGGCAAAGTCCAAGGAAACGGAAGATTATAAGAACGAAGCGCTCAGCGCGACCTTTGAATTGCAGAGCGGAAAACGCGGATACCGCGCAATCTGGTCGCATATCATGCAGGTTTCGGTTGCCGATCTGAAGAAGAACTATGAGAAACTGAATGTCCATTATGAATGGTGGAAGGGAGAGTCCGATGTGCAGGAACTCATTCCCGACATGGTGCAATCCTTGAAGGAGAGCGGGCTTGCGCACGAGAGCGAGGGTGCGCTGGTCATTGACGTTTGGGAAGAAAGCGATACCAAGGAGATTCCGCCCTGCATGATTCAGAAATCGGACGGCGCGAGTCTTTATGCAACAACGGATCTGGCGACTTTGATGGATCGCCGTGCGAAGTTTGATCCGAACCGGATCATCTATGTGGTGGATAAACGACAGGGCATGCATTTCCTGCAGGTCTTCCGCGCCGCCAAGAAAGCGGAGATTGTGAAGGATGACGTGCGCCTTGATTTCGTCGGTTTCGGCACGATGAACGGGAAAGACGGCAAGCCGTTTAAGACAAGAGAGGGCGGCGTGATGCGCCTTGAGACCCTGATTCGCGAGATCAACGAGCAAATGTATCTGAAAATCACCGAGAATCACGAGACGAACCCTGAAGAGGCAAGGCAGACGGCACAGATCGTTGCGCTTGCTGCAATCAAATACGGAGATCTCTCGAATCAGGCGACGAAAGATTATATTTTCGATCCGGAGAAGTTTACCTCGTTCGAGGGCAACACCGGACCCTACATTCTCTATACCGTTGTCAGGATCAAATCCATCCTGAACAAATATGCGGAAACGGGAAAGCTTCCGACGGAAGACTGCGCGCTGCAGCCTGCCGTCAATGAAACGGACAAGGCGCTGATGCTGGAATTGACCAAATATCATGGCGTGATCGCCGGCGCATACGAGGAAATCGCACCGCACAAGATCTGCGCCTATCTCTATGACGTTGCAAACGCTTTCAACCGGTTCTATCATGAGAACAAGATTCTGGGAGAAGCGGATGAGAAGAAGCAGCAGGGCTGGATCGCGCTGCTTTTGTTCACCCAAGGTCTGCTCGAGACCTGTATCGATCTGCTCGGCTTCTATGCGCCGGAGAAAATGTAGGTCGGATTCTGAAAGGAGATCTTTATGAGAGTCGGGATGGGATATGATGTGCATCGATTGACGGAAGGGCGTGATTTGATTCTGGGCGGGGTGACGATACCCTACGAAAAGGGTCTGCTCGGATATTCCGACGCCGACGTGCTGCTGCATGCGATTATGGACGCTCTGCTCGGCGCGGCGTCGCTTGGGGACATCGGCATGCATTTTCCGGATCACGATCCGCAGTATCAGGGCAGTTCCAGCATGGATCTTCTGAAAAAGGTCGGCACGCTGGTTGCGGAAGCCGGTTATCGGATTGAAAATATCGACGCTACCGTGGTTGCGCAGGCACCCAAATTGCGCCCCTATATCGTGACCATGAATCTGAATATTGCGGAAGCCCTGTCTCTGTCGACCGGACAGGTCAATGTGAAAGCGACGACCGAAGAAGGTCTGGGCTTCACGGGCTGCGGCGAGGGAATCCGCGCGGAAGCGGTCTGTCTGTTGGTATAACCGTCTCGGAAGTGACGCCGGAAACGCCGGTGAAATCGCAGTATGCGGAATTCATGATTGAGGACGCAATTGCGGGCAGCAAATGCGACGACACCTGCATTACGGAAATTGTAATTTGGGGCGGATAAAGAGAAACAATGAGTTGCACGGAGGAAGTGAAAGGAAAAGGGAAGGAGTCACATGGAATACAATCACGTAAATTTCGATACCTATTTTAAAAATTATCCGGATGAAAACGGGTATTTCGGCAAGTATGGCGGCTGCTATGTTCCGCAGGAACTGAAGACGGCAATGGATGAGATCACGGAAGCGTATTTCACGATTGCGAAATCGCGCCGGTTCATCAATGAACTGCGCAGGATTCGGCGGGAGTTCCAAGGGAGACCGACGCCGATCTCACATCTGGAGCGACTGTCGAATTCCCTCGGAAACGTGCAGCTCTATGTGAAACGAGAAGATCTGAACCATTCCGGCGCACACAAACTGAACCATTGTATGGGGGAAGCGCTGCTTGCCAAATATATGGGGAAGAAAAAGGTGATCGCCGAGACCGGAGCGGGGCAGCACGGCGTTGCGCTTGCGACGGCGGCGGCGTATTTCGGTCTGGAATGCGATATTTATATGGGGGCTGTCGATATTAAGAAACAGGCGCCCAACGTTGCGCGCATGAAGATTCTGGGTGCGAATGTGGTGGAAGTCACCGACGGGCTGCAGACGCTCAAAGAGGCTGTGGATGCTGCTTTCGCCGCCTATATGAAGGAATATAGGGACTGTATTTACTGCATCGGTTCCGTGGTCGGACCGCATCCCTTCCCGATGATGGTCAGAGATTTCCAGTCGGTGGTCGGCATCGAGGCGAGAGAGCAGTTTCTGGAAATGACGGGGGAATTGCCGGACGCCATTACCGCCTGCGTCGGCGGCGGCAGCAACGCCGCGGGCTTCTTCTCCGGTTTCCTGAACAGTCCCGTGAAGATCTACGGCGTGGAACCGCTTGGCAGAGGCGCGAAATACGGAGAGCATGCCGCATCCTTAACTTACGGTTCGGAGGGCGTTATGCACGGGTTCAACAGCATTATGTTAAAGGATGAAAACGGAGCGCCCGCGCCTGTGTATTCCGTGGCGAGCGGTCTGGATTATCCGTCCTCGGGTCCGGAGCACGCCTTCCTGCATGACCTCGGTCGCGTGGAATACACGACGGTTGACGATCGCGACGCCATCGACGCTTTCTTCACGCTTTCGAGAATGGAGGGGATCATTCCCGCCATTGAGAGTTCCCATGCGGTGGCGCATGCCATCCGTCTGGCAAAGGAGAGGAAGACGGGCTCGATCCTCATCAACTTGTCCGGACGCGGCGACAAGGATATGGATTACGTGATGGAGCATTACGGCATCAGATCGGAGTAAAGATTAACATAAGTTGTCTTTCAGACTTGTTATTTTAACAAACCTGTATTATAATGTAATAAAACTGTAATAAAATTGTAATAATTTATCCTATTTGTTACTGCAGGGGGATTATGGATCGAAAGGAAGCGAGCAGCCGTACCACTTATTTTGCCTTCTCCATGGGCAAATTCTCCGGTGATTTCAACAAACTGGAGGTAACGATCGGCGCAACGGATTGCAAAGGGAAATATCTGGTCAGAGAGAAGATTGTCGACACGGTGATCTTAACGAGAGAAGCCTGCGAGAAGTTCCTGACCAAAGTATATGCCAGCGGCGTCCTGGATTGGAAAGAGGATTATCGGAACCCGACCCAGAACCCAAACGGAAAGAGTTGGGGA
>CAZNCH010000029.1:0-24566 GCA_964571555.1 uncultured Lachnospiraceae bacterium
CATGCATCAGACGCTCAATCAGCCCCTTGTCCACGAAATTGTTAAAAAACTGCATCTCCTCGGGCGCGTGCTCCAGCACATACTTGATGATGTATTTGATCATCTCCTCAGCGATCCTCATATCGTCCGTCAGATCGGCAAACGCCATCTCCGGCTCGATCATCCAGAATTCCGCAGCATGTCTTGCGGTATTTGAATTCTCCGCACGGAAGGTCGGTCCGAACGTATAAATATTCTTAAACGCCATCGCATAGGTCTCGCCGTTTAACTGACCGCTGACCGTCAGGTTGGTCTCCTTCCCGAAGAAATCCTGACTGTAATCGATCCTGCCGTCCTCGGTCTTCGGCGGATGCTCCATATCAAGCGTCGTCACGCGGAACATTTCTCCCGCGCCCTCGCAGTCGCTTCCCGTAATCAGCGGCGTATGCACATAGACAAAGCCCTTCTCCTGGAAGAACTGATGAATCGCAAAAGCAATCAGGGAGCGCACACGGAAAACCGCCTGAAACGTATTCGTCCGCGGTCTTAAATGCGAGATCGTTCTCAAATATTCCATGGAATGGCGCTTCTTCTGCAGCGGATACTCCGGCGCGGACACCCCTTCGATCTCAATCTTCGTTGCCTGAATCTCGAACGGCTGCTTGGCTTCCGGCGTCGGAATGAGGGTTCCGGTCACGATCAGAGCCGCACCGACATTTAACTTTGTAATCTGCGCGAAATTATCAAGCCGATCCGCAAAAACCACCTGCAGCGGCTCGAAAAAGGTTCCGTCGTTGAGCACGATAAAGCCGAACGTCTTGGAATCACGCAAACTTCTCACCCAACCGCCGACCGTAACCTCCCTGTTGAAATAATCTTCCCTGTTGCGAAACAGGTCTTTTACAGATACCAAATCCATCTTCTCATCCCACCTTCTATTTCTGTGTGATCTCAGCATTCTCTGCCAAGAATTTCTGCACCTTTTCAAGCAGCATGGACTTTCTGAAGTCCTCCTCGCTGACATTGGCGAACATGTCCTTTTCGTTCTTGTACCCGTAAGCGGACAGCGCGGTCTGCACCTGCGCACTGAATTCTTCCTCGGTTACAACGATGTTTTCGACCTCTGCGATCGCGCGGATCACAAGATCCTGCTTCGCCATCTCTTCCCCTGTCGCATCTAAAGTCTGCAAAAAGGTCGCCTCATCCATATTCAGATATTGCTGCAAATATTGTTCGTAACTGACGCCGTAAGCGAACGCATTTGATTTTGCATTGCGAATCATGCTCTGCTTCTCTTCTTCCAGATATTCCTTCGGGATCTCCTTTGTAAAAATCACCCCGTCCATGACCTGATTCATCAGCGCGGTATTCATCGTGCTGTCCGCATAACTTGCAAGCGTCGTCTGCATCTGTGTTCGCAAATAATCCTTGAACTCCTCAACCGTACCGTACTGCCCGTCCGTCACGCTCAGGATCATCTCGTCCGTCAATTCCGGAGTGACCGAACGGCTGATATAATTGATTTTTACCCGAAACAGAGCGGGTCTGCCTGCAAGATCGGGATTATTCAGGTACGGATCCGGAAAAGACACATTCACATCCACGGTTTCGCCGACATGCGCGCCGATCAGCTGATCTTCGAAGCCCGGAATAAACTGACCGGAACCGATCGTCAAATCATGATTCGTTCCGGTGCCGCCCGCAAAAGCAACCTCGTCCATAAAGCCTTCATAATCAATATTTGCAACATCTCCCGCCTGCACCTGATCACGATCCGTGATCTGCTCCAAAGTAGCGCCTGAAGCGGTATATTTCTCCAACTGCTGCTCAAGCATTTCATCGGTCACCGCATCCGACATCCGTTCCACGGGGAGTCCCTTATATTCGCCCAATTGCACGTAATCAATCGCTTTCAGCGAGCGACCGCCGCATCCTGCCAGAAAGAGCAGCGCAAGGCACAGCATGAAACCTCTTTTTCTCATCATTATTGCCTCCATGACTCCGATCGATTGCAAACCCTGATCCGTCAGGCGCAGAATCGGTCGGAACGACTTGTCTAGTGTAGCACACCGCATCCTCAAATTCAAGAATCCTCTCTTGCAGTTCCTTTCTTATCTATGATAGAATGAGTGTTAATAAATTCAATGACTGCGAAATCCGGAGGTTCCCTCATGACAATACTGTTAATTTCCAAACTGACCGTTGTTCTGCTCATCGTTCTCGGCGTTCTCGCCATCGCCGTTGCGGCGCTGTATTTTTTCGGTCGCAGAATGCAGAAGAAACAGGATGCGCAGCAGGCACAGATCGAAGCCGCCAAGCAGGTCGTTCCCATGCTGGTTCTGGACAAAAAGCGTGTGAAGCTCAAGGAAGCCGGACTGCCCGCGGCGGTTCTTGAAAGCACGCCGAAATATTTGCGTTGGTCAAAGGTTCCCGTGATCAAGGCGAAGGTCGGTCCGCAGACGATGACGCTCGTTTTGGATGACAAGATCTACGATTCTGTTCCCATCAAGCGCGAGGTCAAGGCGGTTGTCAGCGGCATCTATGTCACCGGCGTCAAGGGAATGCACGGCAAAGCGATCGCCGCGCCCGAAAAGCAGAAGAGCAAATTCAAGCAGACCATCGACCGTCTGCAGGAAAAGCTTGGTGCGAAATCAATCAAATAGCCTTTATTCGTAATCCAGCATTGCATCCAGATTCTCATGCAGTGCATTGATATAGGTCAACATTTCGTCTCTGGTTTCGGAATTTCGAAGCGAGAACTCCAGATTCGCCTGCAGGAAGCCGCATTTGGTACCCACATCATAGCGATGTCCCTTGAAGTGATAGGCATACATCGGTTCATCCTTAGCGAGCCGTCTCAACGCATCCGTCAATTGGATCTCCCCGCCGCTACCTTCATCCTGTGTCTCAAGATAATTGAAAATCGCGGGCGTAATGATATATCTTCCCAGAATTGCAATATCGCTTGGCGCGTCTTCCACTTTCGGCTTCTCCACCAGATCCTTTACCTTGTAGATACGGTCTTCCACCTCTCTGCAGTTCACGATTCCGTATTTGTCTACCACTTCGTGCCGTACCTTTTGTACGCCGATGACAGAAGTCTTATATTCGCCGAACACATCGATCATCTGTGCGAGACAGGGTTTCCTGGCTACCACGACGTCGTCGCCGAGCAGCACCGCAAACGGCTCATTCCCGATGAAATGTCTGGCGGTTAAAATCGCATGTCCCAACCCCCGCGGTTCCTTCTGTCTGATATAGTGAATATTTGCCATATCGGATATCTTACGAACCATCTCAAGCAGTTCGGTTTTGTTCTTTTTCTCCAGTTCCAATTCCAGTTCGATCGATTTGTCAAAATGATCTTCAATGGAACGCTTGTTGCGTCCCGTTACAATAATGATATCCTCAATACCGGACGCCACCGCCTCTTCAATAATATATTGAATGGTCGGTTTGTCGACAATCGGCAGCATTTCTTTCGGCTGCGCCTTGGTTGCCGGCAAGAATCTGGTTCCCATTCCCGCTGCGGGGATAATCGCCTTTCTGACTCTCATAATGATCCTCCCTATCTTGTTTATGATCCGCTCACTGCACGAACGACGATGTGAATCCTGTGCACCGTCGATTCCGTTTCATTGAATTCCATCGTGTAGCCGATTTCCGCTTCAATACACGTTTCCGTTTCCGTGACCCGAATTTCTTCCGCCCTCACGCCCACCGGAAAAGAGCCGAACGGCGTTACATAGGTGGAAACGTTTTTCTTTCCTTCTTCAAAAAGCAGATTCACGCCGGTCTCTCCGCTCTTTTTCAAATGAAGGCTTTGCGAATCGAAACGAATCCGGTTCCGAATGCCTTCCTTAGATGCTTCCGGTTTTTCTTCGAACAGAAGATAGTGCTTTCGATCCTTGAAATAATAGGTGCCGACCGTATTCACTTCCATCTGCTCGTCAGAGCCTTGCGGATCGAAAACAACTCCTAAGATTTTGATTGTTACATCTTTTGTCATTTCTAAGTTCATTCCTCAAGCTGGTTGATGATCGACTGCTCCTGGTTCCTGATATGGTTCAGGATCGCCTGCTCCGCAGCGCCCTCATCGCCCGCCTTCACGCAATTCAGAATTGCTTCGTGCTCTTCGATCAACTGCGCATGCGTTCCGGTATCCTTAATATATTCAATCCGATATCGGTAGATTCGTTCCGCGATGTGATTCACCATCTGTACCAGACGCTTGTTTTTGGATGCATGGGTGATGATGTTGTGGAACTCGACGTCCGCGTCCGCCACCTTACTTAAATCTCCGAGCCGTACCGACTGCTTGAAGGTACGGAAGGCTTTCTCCAGCTTCTGCAACTCTTCGGACGTGATCCGTTCACATGCCAGGCGCACTGCCAGCGCATCGAGCGAACTGCGCACCTCGAGCACATCCGAAATATCCTGCTTTGAGATTCTGGACACTTCCGCGCCTTTTCTGGGAACCATCATCACCAGCCCTTCCAGTTCCAGCATACGAATCGCTTCTCTGATCGGCGTCCGGCTGACGCCTAAGTGATTCGCCAGGTGAATCTCCATCAGCCGCTCGCCGGGCTTCAGTTCACCGGTCAGGATTGCCTGACGCAGGGTTTTGAAGACGACGTCGCGCAGCGGCAGATATTCGTCCAAACTCATTTCCAATTGATAATCAGGCATATTCACCTCCTGTAATTGCCCATACCCGTCTTTCCCTCGAAGCCGTCTTCATCCAAACGCTTCCCTGACAAGTCTCAACGCGGTTGATAAAATTCCGTTAAATAAACCTGCTTTGCAAGGCTTGTACGTTTCATCTCTTCATATGCGCGCCTTGCACATTCGGCGGAATCAAACAGGCCGAAAACCGTCGGTCCGCTGCCGCTCATAACAGCGCCGAGTGCCCCCTGCTCCAGCATGAAATGCTCAATGGTCTCAATCACCGGATGCGCCGCTTTCGTCACTGTCTCAAGGACGTTGCCGAGCAGGTTTGCTAGACCCTTGCGGTCGTTTGCCCGAATGGCGTCTATCATCCCGTCGATATCCGGATGTTGTCTGATTTCATGCGAATCGATCGCATCATAAACCGCTTTTGTAGAAACGCTGACCGCAGGTTTCGCCAACAGCACATAACACTGCGGCGCAGGAGGAAGCGCTGTCAATTTCTCGCCGATTCCTTCCGAAAGCACAGTGCCGCGCATCAGGCAAAACGGGACATCCGCGCCGATCCTAACGCCGCGTTCCATCAACTGTTCCCGATTCAGCCCCAGGCAAAACATCCGGTTCATTCCAAAGAGTACCGCTGCGGCATCGCTGCTGCCGCCTGCCATCCCTGCCGCAACCGGAAGGAATTTCTTCAGGTCGATATGAACGCCCGCTTTGATCTCAAATTCATCCATGAGAAGCTTTGCCGCTTTGTACGCCAGATTGCTCTCATCGGTCGGAAGGTATCTCCGGTTTGTCTTGATGCCGATGCCCTGCCGTTCCGTTTTCTCTATGAAAATACGATCGTAAATCTGTACGCTCTGCATAATCATTCGCACCTCGTGATAACCGTCTGTGCGTTTTCCGAGGATATCGAGCCCCAGATTGATCTTGCCCATGGCTTTTAAACTGATCTGATCCATGTCGCTTCCTTTGAATTGTATTTATAGCGTATTATGTATACAATTGATACTTTATTATACCTTTTGTATCTGTTTCCGTAAAGGGCAACCTCTGATGACAGACCGATTCCATTTATTTATTTCTTTTTCCGATACAGTATTAACTTACAGGGATTTCCTGTCGATATATTCTTTGAAGTATCCCATGGGCAACGACGCCCTTAGCATAGATCAAGGAGGATAGACAAATGAATGTAAACGGAATTACAACCCCTTTCACCACCGATGCATACGAACTTTCCACAACCGCGGTCAAAGCAGCGGACAAGACAGCGCCAAAACAGGAAGATGCCGCCGTGTTCGAGAAAAGTGCAGCCGCCGCAGAGGCAAAATACGCGCCGGATCTCAATTTGGTACAGATGTTGAAGGACGATGCCGCAGCCAGAGAAGCAAGTTTCCGAAGCATGGTACAGAAGTCCATCCTGGGACAGGGCAACGCCCTCGCCGCATCCGATGATTTCTGGAAATTCCTTGCAAGCGGCAACTTCACGGTGACTGCAGCAGCCAGAGAAGAAGCGCAGAAAGCAATTTCGGAAGACGGCTACTGGGGCGTGAACAAGACCAGCGACCGAATCATTGAAATGGCAAAAGCGCTGACCGGCGGAGATCCCTCCAAGATTGAAGAAATGCGCAGCGCCTTCGTAAAAGGCTTCAAAGAAGCAACCAAGACCTGGGGAAAAGAGCTTCCGGACATTTCCGGTCGAACCTACAATGCCGTGATGGAGAAATTCGACAAGTGGGCGGAAAAAACCGCAACAAATTAACCTGCGAATTTTTCATTCACAGGTCTTCTTTACAGACAAATCGGTCGTCTTGCGACGACCGATTTTTGATCGGCTTTACTCCGCTGCGGCGCTGTTCAAATACGCTTCCTGCTCGGGCGTCAGCACATCAATGTACTTGCCGAGGAAGTTCAGCTTACGAATCGCAACTTCATTGTCCACCTCTCTTGGCACGTTAATGATCATCTGATCGAACTGACCTTCATGCTCAACAAGGTATTTCGCCGATAATGCCTGAATGGCAAAGGACATATCCATAATCTCCGCCGGATGCCCGTCGCCTGCTGCCAGATTGACAAGGCGCCCCTCCGCGATCACGCAAATCCACTGACCGGTCGGCAGTTTATATCCCTGAATATTCTTCCTCATTTCCTTCGTTTCAACAGAGAGGTCCCGAAGCCCCGCCATGTCCACTTCGCAGTCAAAATGTCCTGCATTGCAGAGAATCGCGCCATCCTTCATCACCTCGAAATCTTCCGCATCAATGACCTTGTTGCAGCCGGTCACGGTAACAAAGAAATCGCCGATCTTAGCAGCTTCCAGCATCGGCATCACATCGAAGCCATCCATGACCGCTTCAATCGCTTTCACCGGATCGATCTCCGTCACCACGACACGCGCGCCGAGTCCCTTTGCTCTCATCGCAACACCCTTGCCGCACCAGCCGTAACCGGCAACCACAACAATCTTGCCGGCGACAATCAGGTTCGTGGTGCGATTGATGCCATCCCAGACGGACTGACCGGTACCGTAACGATTATCGAAAAAGTGCTTGCAATCGGCATTATTCACAAGCACCATCGGGAATTTAAGTTCTCCCTCGCGATCCATGGCGAGCAATCTCAGAATCCCTGTCGTGGTTTCTTCACAGCCGCCGATTACCTGTGGGATCAAATGCTTGAATTCGGTGTGCATCGCATGTACCAAATCTCCGCCGTCGTCGATGATGATGTTGGGACCTGCCTCTAACACGGCGCGAATATGTCTGTTATATTCTTCGGGCGTCGAATCATACCACGCATGCACTTCAAGCCCCGCTTTCACCAATGCAGCCGCCACGTCATCCTGCGTGGAAAGCGGATTGGAACCGGTGACGTACATTTGCGCCCCGCCTGCAGCAAGTACTTTGCACAGATACGCGGTCTTCGCTTCCAAATGTACGGAAAGCGCAACCTTCTTCCCTGCAAACGGCTTTGTTTCTGTGAACTCGCCTTCCAATGTTCTCAGCAGATCGCAGTTCCTTTTGACCCACTCGATTTTCTGTTCTCCGGAATCGGCGAGATGAATGTCTCTGATTTCACTACTCATGTGTAACCTCCGAAATGATACTGTGATTGGAGCCATTCATCATATTAACACGAACGGTTCGTGATAGCAAACACGAACCGCTCGGAATACTTCCCTGATGAAATTGAATTCTTTCGATCAATAGTTCTCTGCACGAAGTTCAAAATAACTCTGTGGATGATTGCAGACCGGACAAACCTCCGGGGCCTTGGTACCGACTGCAATATGACCGCAGTTTCTGCATTCCCAGATCTGAATCCCGCTCTTTGCGAACACCTCCTGCATCTCTACGTTATGCAGCAGTGCGCGATAGCGCTCCTCATGTGTCTTCTCAATGGCTGCAACGGCGCGGAACCTGATCGCAAGATCCTGAAACCCTTCCTCTTCCGCTGTCTTCGCGAAGCCTTCATACATATCGGTCCACTCGTAATTCTCACCGTCTGCCGCTGCCGCAAGATTCTCTGCAGTATTGCCGATCCCGTCCAATTCCTTGAACCATAACTTGGCATGCTCTTTCTCGTTCTCCGCCGTCTTAAGGAAGAGCGCGGCGATCTGCTCGAAACCCTCCTTCTTCGCCTTGCTTGCGAAATACGTGTACTTGTTTCTTGCCTGTGATTCCCCTGCAAATGCTGCCGCAAGGTTCTTCTCTGTCTGTGTTCCGGCGTACTTGTTACTCATGTTGATTCCTCCTTTGATTTATCGATGATTCTGCATTTGAATCAGAAACATTTCTGTGGATGCTCTTTTGTGCAGGTTTGGTAATTCTCGCATTTATAGCAGATTTCGTTGACGCAGACTCCCTCCGCCAGGAATTCCCGGATATTGGCAAGCGTCGTATCGGCGATGTTAGCGAGCGCTTCCTGTGTCAGGAACGCCTGATGAGACGTTACAATGACATTCGGCATCGAGATCAGTCTCGCAAGCACATCATCTTCCACGATGTGTCCGGAAAAATCATGGAAGAAGACATTGGATTCTTCCTCATATACATCGAGACAGGCGGCGCCGACCTTTCTTGACTTGATTCCTTCCAGCAGCGCTTCCGCATCGACCAGCGCACCGCGCGAGGTATTGATAATCACAACGCCTTTCTTCATCTTCTCGATGGATGCGGCGTTGACCAGATGTCTGTTCTCATCCGTCAGCGGACAGTGCAGGGAGATTACGTCGGCACGACGAAAGAGTTCTTCCGTCGATACATATTCAATGTCCGTCCCTTCTGCCGGATATTTGTCATAAGCAATAATATGCATGCCGAAGCCCCTGCAGATATCGGCGAAAACGCGTCCGATCTTGCCGGTGCCGATGATACCGACCGTCTTGCCGTGCAGATCAAAGCCCGTCATGCCGCTTAAACTGAAATTGAAATCTCTCGTCCGGATGTAGGCTTTGTGGATTCGTCTGATCGAGGTCAGCAGCAGCGCCATTGCATGCTCCGCCACTGCATACGGGGAATAAGCCGGCACTCTGACCACATGCAGTTTTCCGAAAGCATATTCAATATCTACATTATTATAACCGGCGCAGCGCAGTGCCAGAAGATGCACGCCCGCATCCGAAAGCGTGTCGATGACGCCTGCATCAACCTCGTCATTGACAAAGGCGCAGACCGCATCGTAGCCTTTCGCCAGTTCCGCCGTATCCGCACTCAGTTTCGCCTCAAAATACTTGATTTTGAATTCATCACTCACTTGCTTGTTGAATGATTCTATATCGTACTCTTTCGCATCGAAAAACGCAATTCTGATCATAAGAAAGCCCCCCTGTTTATTTCCACGATACGGTATCCCTCCCACTTTGTCAAGAAACGATTACTCGCTCTTTTCCCCCGTGAAAATCATGTTATAATGGGGAGAGAAATCCCGAAGGAGCATGAAATGAATCTGTTGATTAAGAATGCCCGCATCATCGATTCGGGCTCCGAATTCGATCAAATTGCGGACATCTATATAAAAGACGACAGGATAGAGAAGATCGGGCGGAATCTTCCCGCCCCCGCCATGCCCTGCAAGGAACTCGACGCCGCCGGTTTGGTCGCAGCGCCCGGACTCATCGATGTGCATGTCCATTTCAGAGAACCCGGATTCACGCAGAAAGAAGACCTGGCAACCGGCGCAGCAGCAGCAGCAGCCGGCGGTTATACAACGGTTGTCATGATGGCGAATACGAAACCGGCGGTTGATCACATTGAAACCCTTCGATTCCTGCAGGCACGCATTCGGGAAGTCGAAGAGATCACTCCGCTTCATCTTCTCCCTTCCGCTGCAATCAGCATGGAATTGCAAGGAGAAGTACTCACCGATTTCAACCTGCTGGCGCAGGCAGGCGCAAAAGGCTTTACCGACGACGGCATCCCGCTGATGAATGAGACCTTGCTGAAAAATGCACTGAAAGAAGCCGCAGCGCTGCGTTGTCCCGTCAGTCTCCATGAGGAAGATCCGCAGTTGATCCGAGAGCACGGCGTCAATGCCGGAGTTGCCGCAAAGGCGCTGGGACTGATCGGTGCCCCGCGGGAAGCGGAGATTTCCATGATACGGCGCGATCTTGCCATTGCACAGGAACTGTATCAAAAAGAGAAGATCTGCCCCGAACTGATCATTCAACACATCAGCACCAAAGAGGGCGTGGCGCTGGTGCGGGAAGCGAAACGCACGAATCCGCATATTCACGCGGAAGCGACGCCGCACCATTTCTCGTTGACGGAAGAGGACGTGGCGCAATATGGCACGCTTGCCAAAATGAATCCGCCGCTTCGAACGAAGGAAGATCGGCTGGCGATCATCGAAGGCTTAAGAGATAACACGATCGAGATCATTGCGACCGACCATGCGCCTCACACCGACGAGGAAAAATCACGAGATTTTCACAGCGCGCCCAGCGGAATCATCGGCTTGGAAACCGCGCTTTCGCTTGGGATTACGAATCTGGTGAGACCGGGACATTTATCCCTGTCCAAACTGCTGCATCGGATGACGGTCGGTCCTGCGACGCCATATCATTTACAGACCGGAATCCGACGCGGACTTCCTGCGGATCTTGTACTCTTCGATCCGAAAGCGCCGGTGACCTATCACGCTTTTCGAAGCAAATCTTCCAACAGTCCCTTTGCCGGACGCCCTCTTTACGGGAAAATACACGCTACAATCTGCTGCGGTAAGATTTCGTACCGCACAGAGAATCCATCAGATAAGGAGAGACCATGTCCAAAGTAAAACAACTTGCAACCGTGTGCAAACAGGAGCGCCTTGCAACCGATGTCTACAGCATGTGGATCGAAACCGAAATTGCAAAAGAGGCGCAACCCGGGCAATTCATCTCGGTTTACACCCGGGATGCGAGCAGGCTCCTGCCCCGTCCCATCAGCATCTGTGAAATCGGCGACAATCAACTTCGCATCGTCTATCGAATTGTCGGGGACGGAACAAGGGAATTCGCGACTTATCGCGCCGGTAACTCCATTTCCATCTTGGGGCCTTTGGGCAACGGCTTTCCCTTACTGCAAGAGGATGCGATCCTGATCGGCGGCGGCATCGGGATCCCGCCCATGCTCGCTCTTGCCCAGGCGCTGCAAGCCAGGAAAGAAATTGTTCTCGGCTACCGAGACGAACGCTTCCTGACGGAAGAATTTGAGAAGTTCGGGCAAGTGACCCTTGCAACGGAAGACGGGAGCGCCGGAACAAAGGGCACCGTCATGGATGCGATTCGGGAGCAGGGAATCACCGGCTCCGTCATCTACGCCTGCGGCCCCAAGCCGATGCTTCGATCGGTGCAGGAATATGCAGACACCAACCGGCTGACCGCCTATCTGTCGATGGAAGAGCGTATGGCATGCGGCGTCGGCGCCTGTCTTGCCTGTGTCTGCAAAACAAAGAAGATCGACGACCATTCGAAAGTACACAACACCAGAATCTGCGCAGACGGTCCCGTTTTCAATGCAAGGGAGGTGGATCTTTCATGAATACGAACGTAACGATTGCGGGCGTCACTTTCAAGAATCCTGTCATGACCGCATCCGGCACCTTCGGCTCCGGCATGGAATATCACGAGTTCGTCGACCTGAACCGACTCGGCGCCGTTGTGACCAAAGGCGTTTCCAACGTTCCCTGGGAAGGAAACCCCACACCTCGCGTTGCGGAGACCTACGGCGGTATGCTGAACGCGATCGGACTGCAGAATCCGGGCATTGATACCTTTATCGAACGCGATCTGAATTATCTGGCGGGCTTTGATACCGGGGTGATCGTAAATGTCTGTGGGAAATCCGTAGCAGATTATCTGGAAGTGGTGGAGCGATTGGGCGATACGAAAACGGATCTGCTCGAAATCAATGTCTCCTGTCCAAACGTAAAGGAAGGTGCGATCGCCTTCGGGCAGGATCCCCAAATGCTCTTTGACATCACCGCTGCGATCAAACGAATCGCCAAACAGCCGGTGATCATGAAACTGTCTCCGAATGTAACCGACATTGCAGAAATGGCAAAAGCGGCGGAAGCAGGCGGCGCAGATGCGCTTTCTCTCATCAACACGCTGACCGCAATGAAGATCGATATCTACAGAAGACAATTTGTTCTTGCGAATCGAACCGGCGGTCTGTCGGGTCCTTCCATCAAGCCGATCGCGGTACGGATGGTCTATCAGGTCTCTCATGCCGTAAGTATTCCGGTGATCGGCATGGGCGGCATTGCAAACGCGGAGGACGCCATCGAATTCATTATGGCGGGCGCGACGGCAATTGCTGTCGGTGCCATGAATTTCTATGATCCCTACGCTACAATCAAAGTGATCGACGGAATCGAGCAGTTCATGCGGGAGCAGAATATTACGGACATCAACGAAATCAGAGGCTGCGTATAACACGCAGCCTCTGATTTTAAATCAAGGGTTAATAGGCTCCTCTGTCAATACCGTCCGCGTCGCAGTTCACTGCATGGAACTGCTTCAGCATTTCCGCATCGCATTGGTTTTGATGTTCCATCTTCATCTGGAACATATCGGACATCCGATTCTTCGCAACACGCTCCTCTTCCCTCTGCTTGGCGAGCCAGTCATGTTTTCGATCTTCCCATCCTACGATATTGATCTTCTCTCTTTTCATTTGGTCATTGATGCCGTTCTGTTTCCGCGGGAGAACCGCCGTCTCCGCTCTTGCGGCACGCTGCGCGTTCCCTGCGCCTGCGCCCGCCGGAGACTTCTGCATTCGTTCCTGTGTCTTCACAACGGTTTGACCGCCCTTACGTTTTCTGATCCTATAGAGCAGAAAGAAGACGATTCCGATGTAGAGAAGAATCGATATGGCGCTGCTCATCATTTAATTCTTTCCGACGGCCTCGGCTACCGCGCTTACGGTTCCTGCGAGATTCGCGATCTCGGAGGGAACAATGATCTTGGTAGCCTGTCCGTCTGCCATCTTCACCGCCGCTTCGTACTGCTTGAGCGCCAAATACTGTCCGCTCGGCGCCGCATCATTGATCAGTCGGATACCCTCCGCCTGCGCACGCTGCACCGCAAGCAGCGCCTGTGCCTCACCGTCAGCCTCTCTGATTCTCTGTTCCTTTACGGCGTCCGCACGCAGGATGGCTGCTTCCTTTTCACCTTCGGCAAGCGTAATTGCAGACTGTTTCTTACCTTCCGCGGTAAGGATCGCTTCGCGCTTCTCACGCTCCGCTCTCATCTGCTTCTCCATCGCGTCCTGAATGGACTTGGGCGGCATGATGTTCTTTACTTCAACACGGTTGACCTTGATCCCCCATTTATCCGTCGCATCATCCAGAATGGAAGTGATCTGCCCGTTGATGCTGTCACGGGATGTCAAGGTCTCATCGAGCGTCATGGAACCGATGATGTTACGAAGCGTCGTCGCCGACAGGTTCTCAATTGCCGCAATCGGACGCTCCACTCCGTAGGAGAACAGTTTCGGATTAAACACCTCGAAGAAAACAACCGAGTCAACCATCATCGTCACGTTATCCTTCGTGATCACCGGCTGCGGTTCGAAATCCGCCACCTGTTCCTTTAAGGAAACTTTCTTCACGATCCGATAGAAGAAAGGAACCTTGAAATGAAGTCCCGCCTGCCAGGAAGTCTTATACTTCCCCAAGAATTCAATGACCCACGCGCTTGCCTGCGGCACGATGCAAATACTTGAAAAAATCAGAATCAATAAAACTACGCCAATGATAATGCTTGCAATGGTTGCTCCCATTTTCGTTTCCTCCCTGAATCATTTGTTTTGATTGCTATTTCTGTTGTTCCTCTTTATATTCCGCAACCAGCGTCTGAATCCTGTCGCTCGGATTGAGCAGGTCACTCAGCGAAATATCATGATTTAAGGTATCGATAATGTATGCAATGAACTTGCTCATATCGCAGTTGATATAATAAGGCTTCTCCAGCAGTTCCGGCGACTGGTAGACCAGATTCGTCGTCAGCACATAATCGATCAGCCCCTCCTCATGCGCCTTGTCGAAAGCGTCGAAACCGTTTGTAAACAGGCCGAATGTGGCTGCGACAAAAATTCTTTTCGCCTTGCGTTCCTTTAACTGGCTGGCGACGTCGATCACGCTCTCTCCGGACGAGATCATGTCGTCGATCAAGATCACATCCTTGTCTTCCACGGAAATGCCCAGGAATTCATGTGAAACGATCGGGTTCCTGCCGTTTACGACCTGGGTATAATCCCTTCTCTTATAGAACATGCCGATATCAAGACCCAAAACGTTCGCCATATAGATCGCTCTGCTCATCCCGCCTTCATCCGGACTGATGATCATCATGTGTTCGGCGTCGATCGTTAAGTCCCGCACTCTTTTCAGCAGACCCTTCACGAACTGATACGCCGGCTGCACCGTTTCGAAACCGGAAAGCGGGATCGCATTCTGTACTCTTGCATCATGAGGATCGAAGGTAATAATATTATCTACACCCATCGCAACCAGTTCCTGCAATGCAATTGCACAGTCCAGCGACTCGCGCGCGCTTCGCTTATGCTGTCTCGATTCATATAAGAAAGGCATAATCACGGTAATTCTGCGGGCTTTACCGCCAACTGCCGCGATAATTCGTTTTAAATCCTGATAGTGGTCATCCGGCGACATGTGATTCTCATGTCCGCACAGGGAATAGGTCAGGCTGTAATTGCTGACGTCTACGAGAAGATAGAGATCGGTTCCTCGGACGGATTCCTTAATGACGCCCTTTGCTTCGCCGGTTCCGAAACGGGAAATGGTGGCGTCCATAATATAGGAATCTCTTTGGTATCCGGCAAATACCAGAGAAGACTTATGTTCGTTTTCCCGCTCCTCTCTCCATTTGATCAGGTATTTGTCTACCTTTTCCCCCAGCTTCCTGCATCCTGCCAGAGGGATCATGCGCAGAGAGCCGACGGGAATCGTCTCTAAGTTTCTCTTCTCTTCGTGGGTCGGCATCTTTAAGCCTCGCTTTCTGTTTGATATGTTTTGGCGCGCTTCTTCTTCATCCGAAGATCGTCGACCTTCAGCCATAACAGCTGATAGAATCCGAAAATACGCGAAAATGATCGTTCCGAATATCTTTCGTTTAAGTGCTCTAACGAAAGGTTGGTTGAAATTAAAGTGGATTTTTGGCGTATATTACGCTCATTCAGAATTCTGAACAGTTGGGAGGAAACAAAGGAATTCATCATCTCCGTACCCAGATCGTCAATGATTAACAGGTCACAGCCAAAGATGTCTTCCTGCATCGACTGCGCTTCCTCTTTGGCGTCGTAAGAACCAAACGTTCCCTGCGCAAGCGTATCAAACAACTGAAACGATGTGAAATAGATAACGGAATTTCCCGTTTCCAACAATTCCCTGGCAATACAATTGGTTAAATAGGTCTTTCCAACGCCCACATCGCCATATAAGAGAAGGTTCTTATATTCCGTGTCGAACTGCTCCGCAAATCGCCTGCATTCCCCTACAATACGGCGCATTTCTTCCACGTCGGAATCATTATAATATTCATATGATAGGTTGTCAAAATTTTCTTCCGCAAGAACGGAATCCAGATTTGACTGCCGGTACAGCATCCGAATGATTTCCCGCTTTAAGCATTTGCATTTTTTCCCGTTGATATACCCGGTGTCCTTGCAAGCGGGACAATCATAAATCTCCGCAAGATAATCTGCGGGAAACCCGTATTCTTCCAACAGTTCCCGTTTGCGTTCCGCCAACCCGGTCAATTCAACATGAAGCCGAGACGATGCATCCGGCTCGCCCATGACGTACCTCTTTGCCTGCTCCGTTGCAAGATTCGCCACCGAAGAATCAATTGCTTTCAGTTCGGGAATCCGTCCGTAAACCTTTTCCCTGCGCTCTTTCACAATATGACGATTGCGAACTCTTCTCTCCTCGTATGCGCGCATCATCGCATCATACTGCGCATTGCTTAACGCCATTGCCTGCTCCTTGCCTAAAATTTAGAAATGATTCCGATTCACAATTTATGATGGAATCAATGAAATGCTTCCTTCTCCAATTCGGAGAAATCATAAGTGCGTTGTCTGAAATTATTGAATTTATTGTTCTGTACGTTTCTTTCGGGCGTCTTTTTGTCTCGTCCGGTATTCTTGACCGCACGATTCCTTCTGTCGATGTCCAGCTGCTCTACGTCCTTTAAGGAGCGCACATTTGCGTTGCTCCAATTCTCCAGAATTTTATCCGCATACTCAAAACTGGGATTGTGGATCGCCATCACCGTCCGCGTGCAGGCTTCTATGATCAGTTCCATCGAGAAACCGTTTTCCTGCCAGCGGCGCACATAAGAAAGTTCCGGTTCCAGCGGTTCGCGGTTCGCCTGAATGCCGAACGCCCGGAATACTTCATAGATTTCCTGCGGCATATTCGCAGTGTACGCTCTGGCTTCTTCCATATAGCGTATTCCGGCAACCGCCCAGGAATCCGCTACCTTTTCAATATAGCGGATACTCTTCTTACGATTCGTAACGCAATACTCCACCAGATACTCGATCAGACCGGTATCAAAGCCGAGCGCGTCGTACATATAAAGGAACGAATGCACTTCATTGCTGTTCAGCGTCTTGTTCATGTACTGCTCCGCAACAAACAGCAGTTGCGCAATCTCCGGTTTATTTCTGAATTCCGCCAATTTCTCTGCGGAATAATTCGGTTTCGCAGGTAAACGGAACACTTTTGCCTCCGTTTTCTTGGGTTCCTCCGGCGCAACCAAAACAGTCTCCGCCTCGTTTTGCTGCAAGGGCTGAATCCCACTGATGGGAAGCAACTGAATCCCGGTTAACTGTTTGGTCTCCGAAAACGTCAGTTTCAGAAGATTCTGCTTGTCCCAGTACTTAAGCGCCCGCAGAACGTCTTTCTCCGTATAATTGAAGAAATCCGCAATATTGGAAACGGAAACCGGAATATTGCCGCCGATGCAACGCAGAAGATAAAGATAAATCTTGATCTGCGCATCGTTCGCATTTCCCATAAATATATCAATGAAACGGTTGGACAGAAGCGTAGCACCGCCCACACAGTCTCCACACAGTGTAACCCGACCCATAACATCACCTGCTGTTTTCATAATTAAGCAAGATGAATTATAGCATACGTAAAGTAAAAATCAATCTTTAAACTTACCCAAAAACCGCATAAAATCAAGTCTTTTCGACACTGTGGATAATGTGGAAACTGTGTATAAAAAAATTGGTTTCATTATGTAACCGCCGCACATATTCCGTTTCCATGCGTTTTCCGGTTTCGTCGGCGCTATTATGTAAAGGTGAAAATCCACAACCGATTTTCGAGACCGACCTCGAAAAAGTTGTGGATTTTGTGGATAAGTCAGTTGCCCAAGATATGATTGCCGACTCTTACGATATCTCCGGCTCCCATGGTTATCAACAAGTCGCTGTGCATACAATTCTGTAACAAAAAGTTTTCAATCTCATCAAAAGAAGGGAAATAATAGCACTCCGTTCCCCGGCTTAGAATCTCATCCTTCAGGGATTCCGAAGAAACGCCGAGGTCATCCTTTTCTCTGGCGGCATAGACGTCGGCAAGCACGACCACATCCGCTAGACAAAGGGCTTCCGCAAATTCATGGAACAGCGACTTCGTTCTGGTGTATGTGTGGGGCTGAAACACGCAGATCACGCGTTCCTGCGGATACTTGGCAGCCGCGCGAAGCGTCGCCTTGATCTCCGTCGGATGATGCGCATAATCATCCACCACCGTGATCCCGCCGATTTGTCCTTTGATCTGGAACCTTCTGTCGGTTCCGACAAAGGCACGAAAGCCGCGTGCAACCTTTTCTGCCGAAATGCCGAGCGTTTCCGCAAGAGAAAGGGTCGCAAGCGCGTTGACAATATTATGCTCCCCCGGCACCTGCAAGGAAAACCTTTCTTCCCTGCCGAGATACTCCGTCGCAAAGGAAGCGTTTCCGTATTCGTGATAA
This sequence comes from uncultured Lachnospiraceae bacterium, assembly GCA_964571555.1. Lineage (GTDB taxonomy): Bacteria > Bacillota > Clostridia > Lachnospirales > Lachnospiraceae > UBA2868. Next base: position 18,155 of record CAZNCH010000029.1, read on the forward strand.
GCAATCTCCTTCGCATCTTTCAAGGAAAAGGCAAGCACCTTACAGCGCAGTCCCTTTGTAATTCTCTCCGCATTCGGAATATCGGCGTTGATAATCAATGTGCCGTCCTCATCAAGCAATTCCGCAAACTTCCGGAAAGAAGAATAGATGTCGTCCAGATCCTTGAAGAAGTCCAGATGATCCGCATCGATATTTAAGATAATTTCAATCTTGGGGAAGAAGTGAAGGAAACTGTTGGTATATTCGCACGCTTCCGTAACAAAATAGTCCGCACCGCCGACACGGATATTTCCGCCAATCTCCTTGAGGATTCCGCCGACCGAAATCGTTGGATCCAGATCGGCTTCCAACAGAACCATGGATATCATCGATGTTGTCGTTGTTTTGCCGTGCGTTCCTGCAATCGCGATCGGCAATTTATAATTCTGCATCAACTGCCCCAGCAGTTCCGCCCGCGAAAGCGTCGGCACTCCCTTTCTCACCGCCTCGGCATATTCCGGATTGTCGGCGCGCACCGCCGCGGTATATACGACAAGATCTATTTCTTCTGTAATATTTTCAGCACGCTGCCCGTAAGCAACCGGAATTCCTTTCTGCTCAAGTCCTTCGGTGAGTGCGCTCTTCCCTCGATCTGACCCTGAAACGCGAAACCCTTCCTCCAAAAGGATCTCCGCCAAACCGCTCATGCTGATGCCGCCGATCCCGATGAAATGGACGCAAAGGGGTGTCTTGAAGTCTATCTGATACATTCATTTTCTCTTTTCTGCCTGATTGATATCCGAAAGATATCTTAAATAAGAATAGACCAAAAGTCCCAAAAATACAACCCGATTCTCTTTTCGTCTATTTTGCATATACTTACGGCGATTTTTATGTTATAATTTGTGTATATTTCTATCAGGGTAAGGAGTTCACTATGATCAAAAAAGAAATGATAGCAATGCTATTGGCGGGAGGCCAGGGTTCCAGACTCGGGGTTCTCACACACAGTGTCGCCAAACCCTCTGTTTCCTTTGGCGGCAAGTACCGTATTATCGATTTTCCTTTGAGTAATTGTATCAATTCAGGCGTCGATACCGTCGGCGTCCTCACACAGTACCAACCGCTGCGTCTGAATTCGCATATTGGGATCGGGATTCCCTGGGATCTTGACCGAAATGTCGGCGGCGTCACCGTTCTGCCTCCCTATGAAAAGAGCAAGAACAGCGAGTGGTACACCGGCACGGCGAACGCCATTTATCAGAACATCACTTTCATGGAGATGTACAATCCCGAATACGTTCTGATTCTTTCCGGAGACCATATTTACAAAATGGACTACGAAGTGATGCTGGATTTCCACAAGGCGAACCACGCGGATGTCACGATTGCCGCCATGCCTGTCTCGTGGGAAGAGGCAAAGCGTTTCGGTATCCTGATTACGGACGAGGATCGAAAGATCGTCGACTTCGAAGAGAAACCGCAGAATCCGCGCTCGAACCTTGCATCCATGGGGATCTACATTTTTAACTGGAAGGCGCTAAAGGATGCGCTCATCGCCAAAGCGGAGCAACCCGCGCTGGATTTCGGCAAGCACATCATTCCGTTCTGCTATAAGAACGGAGCGAGTCTGTTCGCATACGAATATAACGGCTATTGGAAAGACGTCGGAACCCTATATTCCTATTGGGAAGCCAATATGGAGCTCATTGATATTGTCCCTGAATTTAATCTGTACGAGGAATATTGGAAGATCTATACCAAGAGCGACGCGCTTCCGCCGCAATATGTCTCCGGTGACAGCACTGTCGAACGGACGATTATCGGCGAAGGCTCCGACATCTACGGCAAGGTTTATAATTCCATCATCGGCTGCAATGTTTTCATCGGTGCGAATACGGTAGTCAGAGATTCCATTATTATGAACAATGCCGTGATCCGTGAGGGGTGCGAACTGAATATGGCAATCATTGCAGAAGGCGCCGAAATCGGCGCAAACTGCGTATTGGGCGCCTTCGATGAAGCGCCCAACGAAACAGATCCTCATATTTATACCAACGGAATCGTTACCGTCGGCGAGGAAGCGGTCCTCCCCGAGAATATCACCATCGGCAAGAACAGTGTCGTTTCCGGCGTCACCGTTGCAGCCGACTATGAAGACGGGATTCTTCCAAGCGGCAGAACACTTATCAAAACAGGAGAGCGCGCATGAAAGCAATAGGAATCATTTTAGCGGGGGGCAACAACTTCAGAATGAAAGAACTTTCGCAGAAGCGTGCGGTGTCCGCCATGCCGATCGCCGGAAGTTTTCGCAGCATTGATTTTACCCTCAGCAACATGACCAATTCCCACATCACGAAAGTAGGCGTATTAACACAGTATAACGCAAGAAGTCTGAACGAACATTTAAGTTCCAGCAAATGGTGGAATTTCGGGCGAAAGCAGGGCGGTCTGTTTGTTTTCACCCCGACCGTCACGCAGGAGAATAATTTCTGGTACCGCGGAACCGCAGATTCCATCTATCAGAACCTCAACTTCCTGAAGCAGAGCCACGAGCCCTACGTTGTGATCACAAGCGGAGACGGCGTCTACAAGATGGATTACAACAAGGTGCTGGACTACCACATTGATATCAATGCAGATATCACCGTTGTCTGCAAGGATATGGGACCCTGCGACGATTGCGACCGCTTCGGCTTTGTCAACATCAATTACGACGGCAGAATCGTAGACTTCGAAGAGAAGCCGATCGTTGCCAAGACGCGTACCATTTCCTGCGGAATCTATGTCGTCAGACGGCGCCTATTGATTGATCTGATCGAGAAATGCGCCGCAGAAGACCGTTTTGATTTCGTTCGCGATATTCTGATCCGCCATAAGGATCTGAAGAACATTTACGCTTACAAGCACGACGGCTACTGGAGCAACATCGCTTCTGTAGACGCCTATTACAGAACCAACATGGATTTTCTGAAAGCGGATGTGCGCGACTATTTCTTCCGTCAGTATCCCGACGTTTATTCCAAGGTGGACGACTTCCCGCCCGCGAAATACAATGTCGGCTCCGACGTCAAAAACAGCCTGATTTCCAGCGGCTGTATCATCAACGGAAATGTGGAGGATTCCGTCCTCTTCAAGAAAGTTTTTGTCGGCAACAATTGTGTAATTAAGAACTCGATTATCTTAAACGACGTCTATATCAGCAACAACACTTATATTGAGAACTGTATCGTTGAGAGTCGCGGTACGATCAAAGCAAATTCCTATTACAAAGGGGAGGATGGCATCCTGATCGTCCAGGAAAACAACGATCGCTACGTATTCTAAAGGAGGTGCCTTATGAACATCACTGATATCCGCATTCGCATGATTGCCAAAGAGGGTAAGATGAAAGCGGTAGCATCCGTAACGATAGATGACGAGTTCGTCATCCACGACATCAAGGTGATCGACGGAGATAAGGGATTATTTATTGCCATGCCCTCCAGGAAGACCGCCGAAGGGGAATATCGTGACATTGCGCACCCCATCAGTACGGAATCCAGGGAATCGCTGCAGAAAATGATCCTGACCGCTTACGAAAAAGTTCTGACAGAGGAAGGAAGCAATTAATTGAATTTAAGCAAAGCACGCAGCCTTACATGGGGTGCAGCCGTCGCTGCACTCTATGTTGTTTTAACCTTGGTTTCCCACGCTTTCGGTATGGCGAACGGCGTCATTCAGGTAAGAATTTCGGAGGCGCTCTGCGTCCTGCCCTTTTTCTCGCCCGTCTTTGCCTACGGTCTGTTTGTCGGCTGTATTCTTTCGAATATCATTACCGGCTGTATGCTCTGGGACATCATTCTGGGCAGTCTCGCAACGCTGATTGGCGGACTGGTGTGCGCCGGACTCGGTTCTCTTGCCCGAAAAAGTACGCGTCCGCCGGAACGAACGCGCATCTTTCATTTTCTCACCCCGATACCGAATATCGTTGCAAATACAACGATTATTCCCTTTGTGCTGCTCAAGGTTTACGGCTTGGAAGGCTCTTATTTCTATTTTGCCCTGACGGTTTTTGTCGGTGAATTCATTTCAACCGCCATCATGGGACTTCCGCTTCTGGCTCTTTTCCAAAAGATCAAAGCGCATTTTGATGCACGATAATTTATATCAGCATCTCCGGATTCAGACACTCCAGTTCTTTTAAGACGAATCTTCCGTCTTTTCTGATCAGAACGTCATCGAAATAAATTTCTCCGCCGCCGTATTCCGGCGTCATGATCAGAACGAGATCCCAATGGATTGCCGAATGGTTCCCGTTGGACGCCTCGTCATAGCATTTTCCGGGTGTAAAGTGAATAGAGCCGCTGATTTTCTCATCAAACAGAATATCCTTCATCGGTTTGGTAATATAGGGGTTGACGCCGATTGCAAATTCCCCTGCATATCTTGCGCCTTCATCCGTATCCAATACCTGATTCAGTTTCTCCGTATTATTTGCGCTCGCTTTTACGATCTTCCCGTTCTCAAAGGTCAGAGACACGTTTTCGTAGGTGTATCCCTGATACAGCGAAGGCGTATTGTAGGTAATCGTTCCGTTTACGGAGTCTCTGACGGGAGCGGTATACACTTCGCCATCCGGAATGTTCCGTCTGCCGTCACAGGGAACGGCGGGAATCTCCCTGATCGAAAAGGTCAGGTCCGTTCCTTCTGCCACAAGACGCACCCGATCCGTACGATTCATCAGCGCGATCAGTTCCTTCATTGCTTCTCCCATTTTCGCATAATCCAGCGTGCAGACCTGATAGAAATAGTCTTCGAAAGCTTCTATGCTGGAATTGTTCAACTGCGCCATGGCTGCGTTCGGATAGCGCAGAATCACCCAGCGGGTTCTCGGAACACGAATCTTGCCGTGCACTTCGTTCTGATAGTACAAATCATATAACTTCATTTTCTCTTCCGGCACATCCGCAAGTTCGGAAACATTATCGGTTCCGCGAATCCCGACATAGCAGTCCATCTGTGCCATCTCTTCCGCGTCTATCTTCGCCATAAATTCAATCTGCTCCTTTGTGCAATGAAGCAAGATTTCCCTTTGTACCTGCGGATCCGTGAAATGCACAAACGGGACGCCGCCCGCCTGAAAGCACTCCTTGATCAATGCCCTTGCCAGCTCCTTTGAGGAACTGCCGATGTAATGAATATAAACCTTGTCCTGCGGTTTCACTTCGCAGGAATAACGGATCAGATTCTTCGCCAACTTCTTCATTCTTTCATCCATGGTCATTGCTCTCCTTATTGTTTCGTCATGATATATGTAATAAAGCGGTTCCCGTTGTTCTGGAACCATTCGGCGCTGATAATATCACCGTATTTATCATTGGTTCCCTCTTTCGGATTGTAGATCGTGGTATTGGAGGAATCGTAACCCGTAATCAGCACGGATTCCCCGTCCTCTACCATCGCCAGTACCGGAATCCCGCAACTCACGTAATAATACACGGTTTTCATCGAGCAGCCCGTTAAGTCGAGCACCGTTGCGCCGTCAAGGTTCTCCTGCAGTACCGAAAACACCGTCTTGCCGGAAAGCATCGTTCTTGCATCGAGAGATACGCCCTGTACCTTCAGCATTTCATTGACGCAAAGCGCAGTACTCGAATGGAGCGGATCGGACTGCTGTACTTCGATATTCCTGATCGTCTTCGACAGATAACGATTGCCCCCCTGCCAGAGGTAGGAATCTCGCTTATCCACCACTGTACCGAAGATACCGTCCGCCTTCATGATTGCCTCCGCCGGATTCGTATAGATCCCGACGATCTCACCTTTGGCATAAACGTAATATCGCTCCAGCGGATCTTCCGTCGCCGCCGCAATATCTCTGCGTCCTTCAAACAGCACCTGCTTCGACGTAAGATTCTTCCGTTTCGTTTCCGGCGGCATTTTAGCAAGAGAAGTCTGATAGGTGGTCTCCATTTCTTCCGTCACCACACTGCCCGGCTGATTCTTGGTAACATTCTCCGGCTGGTTGTTCATAATCTGATCTGCGCTCGTTTCCTCAAAGAAGCCCATTTCATCATTCCAAAAGGAGCGGTGCAGGGTAATCATATTGTCCTGAATCTCAACGCCCATGATGAAGACATTCTCTCTCCGGTATTCTTTCTGCACCTCGCCGTCAACATTCTGAATGCGGATTGCATACATGGGCATCACCGTATTTCCCGTTGCATTCGTCGTCACATCCGACAGCCTTGCCAGACCCAACACCAGATCCTCTTCCATGAAGCCGAGCGGGATCAACATCTCTCCGGACTGCGCCTGCAGTTCAATCGGCTGCGACGCTTCCAACGAATAATATTTCATCACCTGATAATCTTCCGGCGCACTTCCTGTCTGCCATGCAATGATGCTGTTATCCACAGCGGAAACAAAACGGTTATAGATCGGAAGAGCA
>CAZNCH010000030.1:0-24260 GCA_964571555.1 uncultured Lachnospiraceae bacterium
GTACGGTGAAGCCTTCCGGCACGTCGTAATGAGGGAGTTTATATTGACCGAATTCTATCTCCACATGACACCGATCCGCAATCTTCTGTGTATTCTCAAGCGCTTGCAGCGCGTAGGGAAAGAGCGTTTTCATCTCCGCTTCGGATTTCACGAAAAACTGCCCGCCCTCATAGCGCAGCCGGTTCTCGTCGCTTAGTTTCTTCCCCGTCTGAATGCAGAGCAGCACATCATGCGGAGACGCATCCTCAGCATAGGTATAATGAACATCGTTGGTCGCTACAAGCGGAATCTGCAGTTCTTCGCTCATCCGGAGCAGCGCCGTGTTGACCGTCGTCTGTTCCGGAATCCCGTGATCCTGCAACTCCAGATAGAAATTTCCCTCTCCGAAGCAGTCACGGTATTTGAGTGCCGTCTCCTTCGCCCGCTCATAGAGTCCTTTCTGGATATCCCGCTGCACCTCGCCCGCAAGGCAGGCGGACAGAGCAATGATCCCTTCATGGTATTCCCGCAGCACTTCCATATCCACACGCGGTCGATAATAATAGCCCTCGGTGAAGCCGCGGCTGACGATCTTGATAAGATTCCGATAGCCCTGTTGGTTCTCAGCAAGCAGGATCAGGTGATAATACCGATCCTCTCCGCCGGTCAGTTCCTTATCAAATCTGGAATTCGGCGCAACATAGACCTCGCATCCCAGAATCGGCTTGATCCCCGCAGCCTTTGCCGCCTTGTAGAAATCAACCGCACCGTACATCACGCCGTGATCCGTGATCGCGGCGGCATTCATCCCCAGTTCCTTGACCCGACTCACATATTCCGTGATCTTGTTGGAGCCGTCCAAGAGACTGTATTCCGTATGGGTATGCAGGTGAACAAATGACATTTTAACCTCCGAATATCTTGCGGTACATATACCATTTCATTATAGCATACCGGACGAAGCGCGTATATTCATAATCCGCGGAAGAAACCCAAATACGCCCGTAAAACTCATCCCCTCCGTATTGATTTGTACCCAAAATGACCCTCGGGAATCCCGAGGGTCACAGTTTGTGATTCTCTTATAAGTATTTCTTCAGATCGTCCGCCTTGTTCAGCGCTTCCCACGGAAGATTCAGGTCGTTGCGTCCGAAATGACCGTAGGCAGCGGTCTGCTTGTAGATCGGACGGCGAAGGTCAAGCATCCTGATAATTCCGGCGGGACGAAGATCGAAGTTCTCACGGATGATCTCAACCATGCGTTCATCATCCACCTTGCCGGTGCCGAAAGTATCTACCATGATCGAGGTCGGCTGCGCAACGCCGATCGCATAAGAAAGCTGGATCTCGCACTTGTCCGCAAGACCGGCAGCCACAAGGTTCTTCGCCACATATCTTGCCGCATAAGCCGCGCTTCTGTCTACCTTGGTGCAGTCCTTTCCGGAGAAAGCGCCGCCGCCGTGACGCGCATATCCGCCATAGGTATCCACAATGATTTTACGTCCGGTAAGCCCTGCGTCGCCGTGCGGACCGCCGATTACGAAACGACCGGTCGGATTGATGAAGAACTTGGTCTGCCCGTCGATCAATTCCTGCGGAAGGATCGGATCAAAGACGTACTTCTTGATGTCCGCATGGATCTGTTCCTGTGTGACGTCTTCATCGTGCTGTGTGGATAGAACGACCGCCTCCAGACGGAGCGGCTTGCCGTTTGCATCATATTCCACGGACACCTGACTCTTACCGTCGGGTCTTAAATAGGGAAGCGTACCGTCCTTACGAACCTCTGTGAGTTTCTTCGCGAGTTTATGTGCAAGCGCGATGGAATAAGGCATAAATTCTTCGGTCTCGTTCGTCGCATAGCCGAACATCATACCCTGATCGCCCGCACCGATGGCTTCGATTTCCTCGTCGCTCATCTTGTTTTCCTTGGCTTCCAGGGCTTTATCAACGCCCATTGCGATATCGCCGGACTGCTCGTCGATGGCAGTCAGCACCGCGCAGGTGTTGCCGTCGAATCCGTATTCGGATTTCGTATAGCCAATCTCTTTGACCGTATCTCTGACAATCTTCTGAATGTCAACGTATGCGTTGGTGGTAATCTCGCCCGTAACCAGTACAAAGCCTGTACAGCTTGCGGTTTCGCAGGCTACGCGGCTCATGGGATCTTTCTCCATGAGAGCGTCGAGAATGGCGTCGGAAATGGCGTCGCACATTTTGTCCGGGTGACCTTCGGTAACGGATTCGGATGTGAATAAGAATTTTTCCATAGTTTCCTCCTAAAAAAATAGTCCGCAAAGCGGACCTAATCATTGGTGTGATAATTAAATCCTCTTATTGTTCGATTCAATCGCTCAGGTTGGCACCTTCCGGATGCAGGATCAGGGGTTGCCGTGGCTTCATCGATCCTATGTATCTCCACCACTCTGAATAAGAGAAGCACAATATGAAATTTATTTATCGCATCAAGAATACTCCCTTTCCGATCGTTCGTCAAGTGGCATTTCTCTTGACTATTACAATGTGTTAAAGTATGATATTTTAGTGGGGGAGTGTATATTTCAGATCAACACTCGCGTCCATAGGGGGGCAACTCATGAAACGTGTTCGTACAAGCGACCTGCAGCCCGGTATGCGGACCGCAGAAGATATTTATTCCTATAATAATCAAATGATTCTGCCGCGGGATACTGTTCTGACGGACAAAATGATCACCCGTCTTGAATTCTATTCCGTGCTGGCGATTCGCATCGCGGAAGAAGGGGATCTGCTCGAAAACGGCACGCTCGAAACCGCACCGCCCACCGTCACCATCACCCCCGATTCCCCTTTCTCACAACGAATTAAGGCAAGTAAGGAATTCCGGGAATTTCAGGAGAACTATGTGCAGACTGCCGCACATTTCGAGACTGAACTGAAAGCATTGGCAGACGAATCGGCGCAGTTGGACGTCGATAAACTCATGAATACCGTCACCGGTCTTGTCGGCGGCAACATGTCCGCTACCAATATTCTCAATATGCTTCACAACTTACGGGAATATGACGATGTGACCTATATGCACTGTATGAACGTTTCCATGCTGGCGAATATCATGGGACAGTGGCTCGGACTCGGCGCGCATGATCTGCAGGTATTGACGATCGGCGGTCTCTTGCACGATATCGGCAAGTTGACGGTTCCGGACGAGGTAATTCATAAGCCTGCCAAGCTTTCCGCCGCGGAATACAACATTGTGAAGACGCACACGGTGCAGGGCTATAAACTCCTGCAGAACTATCCGCTTGAGGAAAACGTAAGGAAAATTGCGCTCATGCATCACGAGCGCTGCGACGGCTCCGGCTATCCGCTTGGGATTACTGCCGATAAGATCAGCCCCTATGCGAAAATCATCGCCATCTGTGATGTCTATGACGCCATGACCGCTGCAAGAATCTACCGCGGACCTCTGTGTCCGTTCCAGGTAATCAGCATCTTTGAGCAGGAAGGCTATCAGAAATACGATTCCAAGTTCATTATGACCTTCCTGGAGCATATTGCGGAGTCCTACATGAACAACCGCGTTCGACTGAACAACGGCAAGGAAGGCGATGTCGTCTTCATGAACCGCAATGTGCTCTCGAAACCGCTTGTACAGTGCGGCACCGAATTCGTCGATCTGTCGAAGCATCCTGACCTCTTCATTGAATCCTTTGTCTGATTCAGCCCACCTTCAGTCTGAACTTCTGCGCTTCTCTTTCCTCTGTCACTTTCTCAATCAGAGCACCGAGGTTCTTCAGTTTCTGCGGAAAGTCTTCATAACCTCTTTCAATATAGACGATGTCGTCAATCGTGGTGATCCCGTTTGCTGCCAGTCCCGCAAGCACAAGCGCTGCGCCTGCGCGCAGATCCGGCGCATTGATGCTCGCCCCCGTCAAGTTCTCTACCCCCTCAACGATGGCGGTATTTCCTTCCACCTTGACATTCGCGCCCATGCGCATCAGTTCATCCACATATTTGAATCGATTCTCGAAAATGCTCTCGGTCACCACGCTGGTTCCCTTAGAAAGCGACAATGCCACTGCGATCTGCGGCTGCATATCTGTCGGGAAACCCGGATAAGGCAGTGTTTTCACGTTGGTGTGATCCAGACGTCTGGTCGCAACCACCCGTAAGGAATCGTCAAACTCTTCCACTTCACAGCCCATCTCGATGAGCTTCGCAGATATGGACTCCAAATGCTTCGGGATCACATTTCTGATCATGACATCGCCCTTTGTCACTGCCGCTGCAAACATAAAGGTTCCGGCTTCAATTTGATCCGGAATGATGGAATAGGTCGTTCCGTGCAGTTTCTCCACGCCCCTGATACGGATCACATCCGTACCTGCACCCTTGATATTGGCGCCCATGCTGTTTAAGAAGTTGGCAACGTCGACCACATGCGGCTCTTTCGCCGCATTCTCCAGAATCGTCTTGCCCTCCGCCAACACGGATGCCAGCATCAGATTGATGGTTGCCCCTACGGTCACAACGTCGAGGTAGATATGATTGCCTTTTAACTTCTTCGCTTCCGCACTGATCAGTCCGCCCGCAATGCCGACTGTACTGCCGAGCGCCTTAAAGCCCTTGATATGCTGGTCAATCGGACGGCTTCCGATATCGCAACCGCCGGGCAGCGCGACGATCGCATGATGATATTTCCCAAGCAGCGCGCCCAACATATAATAGGACGCACGAATTCTCTTGATATAACCTTCGTCAATGGTGAAGTGATTGATCATGGAGGCGTTGATCTTAACGGTATGTCTGTCGATCCGCTCCACCACAACCCCGATGCTCTCCATGGCCTGAATCAAAACGTTCGTATCACGAACATCCGGCATATTCTCAACGATTACCGTTTCATCCGTCATGGTTGCCGCTGCCAGAATGCCGAGCGCGGCATTCTTGGCGCCGGCGATATCCACTTCGCCGACAAGGGGAATGCCCCCCTTTATCATGTATTGTTCCAAAGTAATTCCCTCTATATCTTGTAGTTATTCCCAACGGAAACAACAAAACTCAAGTTGTATTATATTACATTCCCCTACCTTTGTAAATGAAAGCGACCATTTTCAGAACATTGTACAATTATTACGAAATTATTACGAAATTGTATTACAAATAGTCTAACGGGTTCACCTGCTTGCCGTTGACCAGAATTTCAAAATGAATGTGCGGTCCGGAACTGACGCCGGTATTGCCGCTCAAACCGATCTTTTCGCTCTGTCTGACCGTCTGTCCGCTCTTGACCAGAATCTTGCTCAAATGACCGTAACGCGTCACCTTGCCGTCCGGATGCTCAATATAAATGCAATAACCGTATCCTCCGCCCCATCCGGCTCTCACCACGGTACCGTCGCTGGAAGCCACAATACTGGTGCCGATCGGCGTCGCCCAATCAACGCCCTTATGATAGGTGGACGCGCCCTTGGTCGGTGCTTTCCGTTTCCCGAAACGGGAAGAGAGTCTGCCGCCGGAAATCGGTTTTAAGTAGGTCGGCGGCGGCTGGGTTCCGCGTTCGATGATCTTTGGAATCGCTTCGGCAATGATATTTTCATAGACCACATTTCTTCCTTCTTCAAGGTCATTTCGATAGAGGATGTCCGCAACCACCTTTCGGAAGCCGGCAACCGGCTCCTGCTTCACTTCGGAACGGTTCGAGTACCACGTGTCATTGTCGATATAGATCACTTCCGCATCATAGTTTTCTTCATAATAGATTTCTTCCGTGCGAACCACGGAGAGTTCCGGCTGCGGCACGGTAACGCGGATCATATCTCCGACGCGGATCGTCGCGTTCTGGTTCGGAATCGTCTCTTTGTTCATCGCAATGAGATTTGCCAGCGTGGTTTTATTTTTCTCCGCAATCACGGACAGGCTATCCCCCGGTTCCACTTCATAGATCGTATCTTTTTCCTCTTTCTTCGTGACCAGCTCGACCGCTTCCTCCAACGTGCTGACACGCTCCGGATCAACATAAACCTGAACCACTTCCACGTTTTCTCCGAAATCCATTTCCTTGATTCCGAAATCAAAGCCCCGAAGCGCTGCGGTTCTTGCCTCATCATAGAACTGCTCGATCCTTGCGATCCCGCCCCCGCTCTTTAAATAAGCGTCTTTCGATGCATCCGCATCCAGCGTTTCCGTTTTCACGATCTTACTTGTCAGCACATTCAGTTCTCTCGTCGGATCCAGTTCCATCTGCACGGTGTATTCATCGTTCTCGTCATACTTCATCTTGGCTTCCTGCAGAAGCGCCAGCACTTCGTCGCTGTCGGAGAGATTCACCGTAAATTCGTTGATTTTCACCTCATAAACAGGTTTTTTCAGTTCCGGCAAGTTCGCGCACAGCACCTTAGAGATTCTTTCGATCGCAACCTCTTCCTCTTCTTCCGGAAGTCGCTGCGCTTCCGCGCTAAGTACCGGATCCACCGTTAAGAACAGCAGTCCGTCCGTCTCTCTTGCAAGTTCTTTTCTCGCTTCTCTGATCAGGCGTTCCGCCATGGCGGAATCCGTAACGGTTGCCACTCGCTCCCCGTTTAAGAACAGCGCATACAGTTCCTTCCTCTTGGCCCCTGTTCCCAGGATCGACGGAACAACCATAAAAACGAGCAATGCTGTTACCAGCATTGCTCCGATATGACTGTATTTCATTGATTTCAGATACTGATTCAGAAATCGCATTGCACGCTCCGCTTTAGATGATTCCCAGATAGTATAACACCCAGAGTGCAATGTTCACCAGTCCGAGAACCGTCGTGATAATGGTGAAGACTTTCAGGAAGCCGAACTGACCTTTGAGTGCCGCGATATCCTGCAAAGACTGTTCCGCAATGGCAGCCTGTACATTCCGATAGCACTTTACATTCTCCTTGTGCACATGATCTTCCATATTGGAAAAACTTTTAGCCACCAGTTCCCGGAACTCGCTTTCACTTGCGGTCGTGCTTTCAGTCGTCCCTTGGTTGGTCGCTTCCGTCGAAACTTCTGCCGTTTCCGCAGCCGACGCTTCCGCACCCAAGACTTCTTCCTTCTTCTGTACCGCCTCATAAACCGCGTCAAGCAGAGATTTGTTCTGGAAGATCGCCTGCAGAATCTCTTCCTTCATTGCAGGATCCGTCTGCACCTGCGTCGCCATTGGCGTCGAAACGGGCGCAGCGCTCCTTGCGCCTGACCTTACGCTTGCATTCACATCATCGATTGCCTTGAGAATCGATTGCTCGGAAGCATATACCTCGTTCTTCACATCGTCAATGCAGTCGGCGAACACTTCCAACTGCTTGGCATTGCTCTGCTCAATCACATTTTCAATGTCAATATTATTCTCTTCTCGGTACTCATTTCTGGACGCGGGTCTCTCATAACGATCCGACCCTCTGTCATAGCGATCCGGTCTGTCATAGTGATCCTGTCTGTCGTAACGGTCTCTGCCGCCACGATCCGCCATTTTGCGATCTCTGCTGCTGTATCTGTCTCTGAATCCGTCCATAATGCCCTCCCCCGAATCTTTTCATTTGTTTTAGTGTAGCATTATTTTGGATGCAGCACAAGAAAATGTTGTATTTGCGTGGATTTCTGCGTGGGTTTCTTCTCCAAAACGGGTTCCATCGAGAGGGTTTCCCATAAAATGAGGAGTGCCCAGGTGGATGAGAGTCACCTGGGCAATATTATGAAAAAATTTATCTAGATGTTTGGCTGAATGTCCGCTCCTTACGAACAACTATATAGTATCAGCCATATATGAATAAAATATGAACGTTCTATGAACTAGCGGTTAACATGTCAAAAATTTCCTGATAAGCAAAAAGGTTATATGCAACTTGCACAAAACTTTATTCCGATTTCGCCTCCTGAATCTCCTCGTTAATGGACAGCATCCGATCATCGAGCGCCGAAACCATCTGCGCACACTCATACAACTGCCGCTTGATCTCTTCGGGTGCGTTCTGATCGAACTTATAGTTCATCTTATGTTCGAGACTCGCCCAGAAGTCCATTGCAACGGTACGAATCTGAATCTCGACCTTCGTATCCACTACACTGTCGGACAGGTAGATCGGCACGCTCACAATCATGTGATAACTCTTGTATCCGCTTTCCTTCGGACTCATGATATAATCCTTAACGCTCAGAACCTTCAGGTCGCTCTGGTTCGAGAGCATTTCCGCAATCCGATAAATGTCGGAGGTGAACGAACAGATCACACGGATTCCCGCGATATCGTTCACATACTCCTTCATATTCTCGATGGTGGACTCAAGCCCTTTGTTCTTCAGTTTACGAACAATCCGCTCGGGTGATTTGATCCTCGATTTGATATGCTCGATCGGATTATACTGATGAATATGCTGAAACTCATCGTTCAGAATCTCCAACTTGGTTCCGATCTCCTTCAGGGCGGAATGATACAGCAGCATCGTGGTCTGCCAATTGTCTATTTCCGGATTCCCACTTTCTCTGGTATCTCTGAATTCCAATGTGTTGTAACTCCTCTGTCTGATATTACAGGCGAGACGAAGCCCCATCCTTCGCATGCCGCAACTATATTATATCACTCTACCACGTGAAAGTGCTGATTTTCACAAAAAGTTAATAGAAATTTCGTTTTTTATGATATACTCTTGAATAGTTTCAATACTTGTCTTTTCAGGGAGCACAGCATGTTTCGTTTATGGGGTAAGGTTTTTTGTGAAAATCATCTGCGCAAGGATATCGTGATCTGTAACGATTCCGCCGACACCAGAACGCACAAGATTGTCGACGCCCTTGAGCAGATTTGCATCGCTTTCGATCTGAGCAATCCGATCTGGCTGAACAAGAACATTTCCGAATTCAAAAAAACTGCCAAGGCAAGGTTCTACCGTGACAGTTTTATTGATGAGATTGATTTCGATTACCTGGAGATTCAGGTCATTGAAGAAGACTGACCGGTTTCGTCAGGTCGATCTGCTGCAGGCTTCCCGCCTGTCCGTTCTCGTAGAGAAACAGTCCCGTTCTGCGGATATAGGCGTTCGTTTTGTTATCGCTCAAACGGTTCAGAGAAAACTCCGTCGGCGCGCTTCCGAGATATAACGCCCCAAGCCCCTTTTCCTTGAGCGAATACAGTTTCTGATTGCCCTCTTCATCAAATGTTACGATCCGCAGTTGTGCGAAGATTTCATCCGCTTCGTCAATCCAACCGTTGCCGTCCGCATCAAACCGTGCAAGATCCCGAAACCCGTTCCCGCTCTTTGTTCCGAACAGTTCGGAACCGTCGTCAAGAGTTCCGTTCCCATTTCGATCCAGCGCCAGAAAACCGCTTCCGGCTCCCGGCATGGAGATCTCATCTTCTTCCCCGTCGCAGTCCAGATCGAAATAGAACTTCTGGTCACCGATGTCCGCAATATCGCAGTCAAGATTGATGATCAGCGGATCGACGCACTGCGCCAATTCAAATGTTCCGGTATAAGCCGTCTCAAAACTGCGGCTCATCCCGATTTCCATCGAAAGCGACAACTCGCGACCATCCGCGCAGATGATTTTACCTTCCGCGGAAAACGTTGTTTCCTCCTGCTCCCGATAGTAGACCTCCTCGGTAAAGGTGTATTGTACCCGGTTCAAACCGGAACCGTACGCGGCAAGACGCCTCTCGCTCACTTCCTTGTCGCTGAGTCCGAACAGCCACTTCAGCAGATAATTCATGCATCGTTTCCTGATCTCCTCGAGCGCCTCTGCTTCCGAGCGGTTCGCCACCTGTGCCTGTTTCACCATGACCGCTTTGAAATTTCTCACTTCCGTGCGTACACTTGTAAAGTTTCTGGCAGAATCCATTCCTATGTTACTGCCTGTTATAATCACCTACTCTCCTTTCGACCGCATTCTATCCCCACTCCGTTAGAAATAAAAAACGGAGGTGCACAAGCTGAATCCCTTCAACATCGTGTTCCCTCCGTGGTCATCTCATTCAGGATTGATTGGCCGAATCTCTCCTGTAAGTTATTTATCGGTCCAATCCGTTCCGAACTTAACCTTATCGCTCATTCCTTTTGCAGCATCATCCGCGGTAGTAATTGATCAGACAACCCTTTAAGATAATCTCACGTTCCGTGTCCGTCAACTCACCGAGCCTTAATGTAAATTCCGTCAATCCGTCCTCTCCGACCGCGTAAGCTGCAATCTTAACCGCCTTCTCAGCCACCGCTTTCCGAATGTCCGGAACAAAGAGGAACTGGCGATTGGAAAACGGAAGCATCCCCGCATCAATAACAAACGGAAGCATCCCCCAGTTGATCAGGTTCGAGCGATATCTCTTGGTCGCATACTCATTTGCAATATTCGCCCAGCCGCCGAGTACCTTCTGACAGGAAGCCGCCTGTTCTCTTGCGGAACCGTCGCCCGGCTTGACCGCAAAGATCGTGGAGCCGAAGCCCGTATTCGTAAGATCCGCATTCGGAAACATTGTCCGAATCGTATCCACGACCTGCTTCACCTCGGGTCGCCCTTCACAGGGATTTCCACCGCTCTGACGCGTTTCTTCGATTGCTCTGACTTCCTTCGCAAGTCCCACATAAGCGGGATCTTTTCTGGAAAGCGTAAATTCCGCAAGTCCTAACGGATTCGAGCGGTAAGAGGAAGTTTCGCCGGACGGGATCAACTCATCCGTTGTCGTAACCGGATCATGAATCTCCGATACGACTTTCAACACCAGATGTTCCGGCAATGCTCCCATTTCCGGCCAATCCTTGATGTTGGGACCAAACTGCACCTCCACCGAAGGATTGGGAACCCCGTGGCTGTCAAACACACGATTTGCATAGATGTTGGCGTCAAAATGATATTGGTACTTCTGTAACGTATCGGCGTCGATCTGGCGATCCGCACCGGTCAAGAAGCCCTGATTCGCAGCGGTCGCTGCAATCGATCTGGCGTCCATCAGCGCAACGGATGCAATCTGACCGTTCTGCAGTTTCGAGCCTTCTCTGTTCGGGAAGTTTCTCGTGGAATGCCGGATCGAGAACGCGTTGTTCGCCGGCGTATCTCCCGCACCGAAGCAAGGTCCGCAGAAGGCGGTCTTCAAGATCGCGCCCGTCTTCAACAGTTTCGCGGCGCAGCCGTTCTGAATCAGTTCCATATAGATCGGCGTGGATGCCGGATAAACGCTTAATGTAAAGGCACTGTTCCCGATGTACTTCTCTTTAAGGATGTCCGCTGCGGCGCAGATGTTCTCGAACCCGCCGCCCGCGCAGCCTGCGATGATGCCCTGTTCCACATAGAACTTTCCGTCGCGGATCTTATCGCACAGCGAATATTCCACCTTACCGTCAAGGCTGACCAGTGCGTTCTTCTCAACCTCCGCAAGGATATCGGGAAGATGGGCGTTCACCTCGTCAATCGTATAAACGTTGCTCGGGTGAAAGGGCATTGCAATCATCGGACGAATCTCTCCCAGATCCACCTCGACAACGCCGTCATAATAGGCAACCTCGCCCGGCGTTAACTTTCGGTACTCCGCTTCCCTGCCGTGAACCGCATAGAATTCCCGGATCGCTTCATCGGTCTGCCAGATAGAAGACAAACATGTGGTCTCCGTTGTCATGACGTCGATTCCGATTCTGAAATCCGCACTCAGCGCCGCAACGCCCGGGCCCACAAATTCCATGACTTTGTTCTTAACATAGCCGTTCCCGAAAACCGCACCGATGATGGCAAGTGCCACGTCCTGCGGACCGACGCCGGGAACCGGTTCCCCGGAAAGATAGACGGCAATCACGTCCGGACGATTGATGTCATAGGTTCGCTTCAAAAGCTGCTTGACCAGTTCGGGACCGCCCTCTCCCATTGCCATGGTTCCGAGCGCACCGTAACGCGTATGGGAATCGGAGCCTAAGATCATCTTGCCTCCGCCCGCCAGCATCTCGCGCGCAAATTGGTGAATGACCGCCTGGTGAGGAGGCACATAGACGCCGCCGTACCGCTTCGCACAGGTCAATCCGAAGACATGATCGTCCTCATTGATCGTTCCGCCGACCGCGCAGAGACTGTTGTGGCAGTTGGTCAGCACATAGGGAAGCGGGAACTCTGTGAGTCCGGATGCCCTTGCCGTCTGAATAATTCCCACAAAGGTAATATCGTGACTGGTCAGTTTGTCGAACCGGATCTGCAGCGCATCCATACTCTCGCTTGTATTGTGCTCTTTCAGAATCCCGTAAGCAATCGTATTCTGCAACGCGGTCGTCTTTTCGGCTGCCGGTGCGCCAAAGCGGCTCGCAACCACCCTCTCATCGGCGACGAGTTCAACGCCGTTCAAAAGGTAAGCCCCTCCATCAGATAAACGTATCATCGATCTATACTCCTCTCTAAACAGTTTGATCCAAATGCCAGATCTCATCCACATATTCCTGAATCGTGCGGTCAGAGGAGAATTTGCCCACACAGGCAACGTTCATCATTGCCATCTTCGCCCACCGCTTCTCATCACGGTAAGCTTCCTCAACTCTCTTCTGCGCATTTGCGTACGCCTTGAAATCCTTCAGGATGAAATAGGTATCCGCTTTGTTGGTGCTCTGCGTGTTGAGCAGGGAATTGTACAGATCTCTGAACAATTCCGGATCATTTTGCGCATAGAAGCCGTTGATCAACTGCATCAGCACCTTTCTGATATCGGGATCGTTGTTGAAAATCTCGGTCGGGTCGTATCCGCCGTTCTTCTCATAAGCGATCACATCATCCGATCGCAGACCGAAAATAAACGCATTCTCCTCACCGACCTCTTCCACGATTTCCACATTTGCACCGTCCATGGTTCCGATGGTCACCGCGCCGTTCAGCATGAATTTCATGTTGCCGGTTCCGCTCGCCTCTTTGCTTGCCGTGGAAATCTGCTCCGAGACGTCTGCCGCCGCAAAGATGATCTCCGCATTGCTTACGCAGTAATCTTCAATAAATACGACCTTTAACTTTCCGTTCAGAGACGCGTCGTGATTGATGACGTTTGCAACGGAATTGATCAGTTTAATCGTCAGTTTGGCGGTACGATATCCCGCCGCCGCTTTCGCACCGAAGATGAACGTTCGCGGGTAGAACTCCATTTCCGGATGTTCTTTCAGTTCATTGTACAGGTACATCACATGCAGGATGTTCAAGAGCTGTCTCTTGTACTCATGCAGACGCTTTACCTGCACGTCGAAGATCGACCGCGGATCCACCTCGATCCCGTTATGCTCCAGAATATAGGCTGCCAGACGTACCTTGTTGCGGTACTTGATGTTCATAAACTCATACTGGGCCTTCTCATCCTCCGCATATAGTTTCAGTTTACTGATCTTGTTCAACTGCGTGATCCATTCTTTGCCGACATGATCCGTCACCCAGTCCGCCAGCAGCGGATTACCATGCATCAGGAATCTTCTCTGTGTCACGCCGTTGGTCTTGTTATTGAACTTCTCCGGCATCATTTCGTAGAAATCCTTCAGTTCTCTTGCCTTCAGAATCTCCGTATGCAGTCTTGCCACACCGTTGACGGAATAGCCGGCGCAGATTGCAAGATTCGCCATTTTCACCTGACCGTCATAGATGATTGCCATGCTGCGAATCTTCTCCTGGTTGCCCGGATATAAGGCTTCGATCTGTTCCACAAACCTGCGGTTGATCTCCTCAATGATCTGATAGACTCTGGGAAGCAGCCTTGAGAACAGTTCGATCGGCCACTTCTCAAGCGCCTCCGCCATGATGGTATGGTTGGTATAAGCACAACTCTTGGTTACCACCGTCCATGCCTCATCCCATTCCAGACCGTATTCATCCATCAGGATTCGCATGAGTTCCGCAACCGCAACGGTCGGATGCGTGTCATTCATCTGAAATACAACCTTCTCATGCAGTTTTCTTACATCCGCATGCGTCCGCATGTATTTCTCAACCGCTTCCTGCAAGCTCGCGGAGACGAAGAAATATTGCTGTTTCAGTCGCAATTCCTTGCCCGCATAGTGGTTGTCGTTCGGGTAGAGCACCTCACAAATATTTCTTGCCAGATTCTCCTGTTCTACCGCCTTGTAATAATCGCCTTTATCAAAAGAATCCAGGTGGAAGCACTCCACCGGCTGCGCATCCCAGATGCGAAGCGTATTGACGATCTTATTGCCGTAACCTACGATCGGCAGATCATAAGGGACCGCCTGTACGGATTGATAATTTTCCTGCGAAAAATGGCTCCTGCCTTCCGCATCGGTATCCACACGGATGTTGCCGCCGAATTTCACGATCTTGGCGTATTCCGGACGTCTCAATTCAAACGGATAACCGTCTTTCAGCCAGTTATCCGGCACCTCAACCTGATAGCCGTCACGGATCTCCTGACGAAACATGCCGTAGTGATAACGGATGCCGCAGCCGTATGCGCTGTAGCCGAGCGTTGCCAGCGAATCAAGGAAGCAGGCGGCAAGTCTTCCGAGACCGCCGTTTCCAAGCGCCGGATCGCGCTCCTGATCCTCCAGTTCATTCAGATCGACCCCCAACTCCTTCATTGCCTTCTTAACCTCCTTGTATTCGCACAGGTTGATCAGGTTATTCCCGAGGGCTCTTCCCATTAAGAATTCCATCGACATATAATAAACCGTCTTGGGATCCTGTTCTTCGTACATCTTCTGCGTGCTCATCCAATTATCGATGATTTCTTCTTTCAGAACATAACAAAGCGCCATGTAGATCTGCTGCGGCGTTGCTTCTTCCACCGTTCTGCGGTAGAGAAGCTTCACACCGTCTCTGACTTCACTTTTGAATGCTTCTTTGTTAAAACCGGTTTTGAATTTAATCATGCCACGCCCCCTTTGCTTATTTCACCTGTTCCACGGAAATCGTAACGGTTTCGCCGTTCACGTTCCATTCTTTCGAAACTGCATATTCCCGATTTCCGCCAAGTTCATCCGCCAGCACCTTATCGGCAATGGTCTTACGATTTGCTTCGGCAATCTGTAAGAGCTTTTCGTTTCCGTTCAAGGCGACACGAATATGATCCATCACTTGGAAATCAGCCTCTTTTCTCATTGTCTGAATCTTGCTGATGATCTCATAGACAAAGCCTTCCTCGATCAATGCATCGCTCAAATTGGTATCCAGTACCACGGTCACGCTGTTGTCGCTTTCGGAAACGTAACCCTCTTTCTGAACCGTTTCAATCAGGAGATCTTCCTCCGTCAACGCAACGGGCTCACCGTTTACTTCGAATTTCAGCGCGCCCTTATCCTTCAACTGATCCATCGCTTCATTCCCGTCAAGCGACTGCAATGTTTTCTGGATGCCGCCAAGCAGTTTCCCGTATTTCGGACCGACGGTTTTCAACTGCGGCTTAAACGTATAACTTGTGAAGTCCCTGACGTCGTCTGTAAACACCACTTCCTTTACGTTCAATTCATCCGCAATGATCTCTTTGAAGAACGCGGAAAGCGTGAAGTCCGCCTGAATAAACATCTTGCCGATCGGCTGTCTGTTCTTGATGTTTGCGTTGTTTCTTGCGGCGCGACCCATCACCACCGTCTTTAAGACCGCATCCATATTCGTCTCAAGCGCCTGATCGATCCATTCCTCCCGTACCTTGGGGAAATCACATAAATGAATTGATTCGGGCGCGCTTGCATCTACGCTGCGCACCAAGTTCTGATAGATCTCTTCCGTAATAAACGGAACCATGGGAGCTGCTGCCTTACAGATTTCGGCAAGCGCCAGGTTCAGCGTCAGGTAGGCGTTGATCTTATCCTGCTCCATGCCCTTTGCCCAGAACCGCTCACGACAGCGTCTTACATACCAGTTGGACAGTTCATCCACGAAATGTTCCAGCGCTCTTGCCGCCTCGGGGATCCGGTACTGGTCGAGGTTCTCATCGACACCCTTGATCGCGCTCTGCAGTCTTGACAGGATCCACTTGTCGATCGCCGGAAGCGCTGCATAATCAAGCGAATATTTCGTCGGGTCAAACTGATCGATTTCCGCATACAGAACATAGAACGCATAGGTATTCCAAAGCGTACCCATGAACTTTCGCTGTCCTTCCATCACTGCCTTGCCGTGGAAACGATTCGGCAACCACGGCGCGGAATTGATGTAGAAATACCAACGGATCGCATCAGCGCCGTATTTGGCGAGCGCATCAAACGGATCGATTGCATTTCCTTTGCTCTTACTCATCTTCTGCCCGTTCTCATCCTGTACATGACCAAGAACAATGACATTCTCGTAAGGCGCGCGGTTGAACAAAAGCGTTGACTCCGCAAGCAGGGAATAGAACCAGCCTCTGGTCTGATCGACCGCTTCGGAAATAAACTGCGCCGGAAACTGCGCATTAAAGAGATCTTCGTTTTCAAACGGATAGTGGTGCTGGGCAAACGGCATTGCCCCCGAATCGAACCAGCAGTCGATCACTTCGGGAACTCTGTGCATGGACTGACCGCATTTCTCACAGGGAATCGTGAACTCATCGATGTAAGGTCTGTGTAATTCCACGGTGAGCGCATCTTCACGACCGGACAGCTCCTTCAGTTCCGCCCTGCTGCCGATAGAATGCATATTTCCGCAGGAACATTCCCAAACATTCAACGGCGTACCCCAATATCTGTTCCTGGAAATACCCCAGTCCTGAATATTCTCGAGCCAGTCCCCGAAACGTCCCTTGCCGATGGATTCCGGAATCCAATTGATCGTATTGTTGTTGCGGATGAGATCGTCCTTCACCGCCGTCATTTCGATGAACCAGGATTCTCTTGCATAATAAATGAGCGGCGTGTCACATCTCCAACAGTGCGGGTAGTCATGTTCCACCTTCGGCGCGCTAAAGAGAATGCCGCGACTGCTGAGATCCTTTAATACTTCGGGATCGCAGTCGATTGCGCCTGCTTCCACCTCTTCCGGCTTCGGTTTGCATCTCATGCCTGCAAACGGTGTCTCCGGTCTCATCACGCCGTGTTCATCCACCATCTGCACGAACGGCGCCTGATATCTGCGTCCGACTCTGGCGTCGTCTTCACCGAACGCCGGCGCGATATGTACGATACCGGTACCGTCCGCCATCGTTACATAGTCGTCGCAATATACGAAAAACGCCTTCTTGTTCTGTTTGTCCGCCGCATCCTTCGCGCATTGGTACAACGGTTCATATTCCTTGTATTCCAGATCCTTGCCGACATAGGTCTCAAGCACCTCGTAAGCCGGTGTGCCAGGCTCTCGTTCAATCTCTCCAAGCACCCGATCCGCGAGCGCTTCCGCCATGATATAGGTATATCCGTCAGCCGCCCTCGCCTTGATGTAGGCATCGGTCGGGTTCACGCAAAGCGCGATATTGGAAGCCAGTGTCCACGGCGTCGTCGTCCATGCCAGGAAATAGGCGTCCTCATTCTTGATCTTAAAACGAACAACCGCCGTTCGTTCCTTTAAGGTCTGATAGCCCTGCGCCACCTCGTGAGAAGAAAGCGGGGTTCCGCAGCGGGGGCAGTAAGGAACGATTTTGAAGCCTTTGTAAAGCAGCCCTCTGTCCCAGATCTTCTTCAGCGCCCACCATTCGGATTCGATGAAATCATCATGATAGGTCACATAGGGGTCGTCCATATCCGCCCAGAAGCCGACCGTTCCGGAGAAATCCTCCCACATTCCCTTGTATTTCCAAACACTTTCCTTACACTTTGTAATAAACGGATCCAGTCCGTACTCCTCAATCTGCTCCTTTCCGTCGATGCCAAGCAGATGTTCCACTTCCAGTTCGACAGGAAGTCCATGGGTATCCCAGCCCGCTTTTCTCGGAACCATGTAACCTTTCATGGTACGATACCTGGGAATCATATCCTTGATAACGCGGGTCAGCACGTGACCGATATGCGGCTTGCCGTTCGCCGTCGGCGGACCGTCATAAAACGTATAGGTCTCGCTCTGCGCTCGCTGCTCCATGCTCTTTTCGAAGATCCGGCTGTCTTTCCAGAACTTCTCCACCTGTTTTTCTCTCTCTACGAACCCTAAGTCCGTGGATACTTTTTTGTACATTTCTTCCTCCTTATCGCAGTCGCTTTCTCGTCACGCTCTGCGGGGTATTAATCAAACGAGCTATTTGCTCATCTCATCCAAAAGTGAAATTTTAATATCATAAAGCCGCGGAGACAGATCCACATAGACCCTGTGCGGGTTCACCAAACGCCTGGTCTCTTCCCAGAGGGTTGCAAGTTCCTGCTTGCAGTACTCTCTGATCTCCATGACTTTCGGAGAACTGTAAACGCGGCTTCCGTTTTCAAAAATCGGCACCATCAGTTCGCGCAGCGTAAACGTACCGGGCTTTAAGTTTGTTTTCTTCCACGGTTCCGCCGGATCGAACAGCAGAATCGGCTGATCTTCCGTGAAAGTTTCCTCCTCCAGACAAATCAGATCCGCCTTGATTTTCCCTGTTTCCTTCTCATAGATGCGATAAATCTTCTTGTTGCCTGGATTCGTCACTTTTTCGGTATTTTCAGACAGTTTGATTTTGGGCAGGAACTTCCCGTTTTCACCCATGACCGCCGCAAGTTTATATACGCCGCCGAATGCCGGCCAGTCCTTACTGGTGATCAGGCTGGTTCCGACGCCCCAACTGGTGATGGTCGCTCCCTGCGCTTTCAAAGAGTCAATCAGAAATTCATCCAGATCATTGCTCGCGGAAATCACCGCATCCGGAAAGCCTGCATCATCCAACATCTTCCGCACCTGCTTCGAGAGATATGCCAAATCTCCGCTGTCCATACGGATCCCGTAAAAGGTCAGCGGAAGCCCCGCCTCCCGCATCTGTGTGAACACACGGATTGCATTGGGAACACCGGACTTGAGCGTGTCATAGGTGTCAACCAGCAGAATACACGCCGACGGATAGATGTCCGCATAGGCCTTGAACGCGGTATATTCATCCGGAAAGCTCATGATCCAACTGTGCGCATGCGTGCCCTTGACCGGAACATCGAACATCTGCCCGCAGAGAACGTTGCTGGTTCCGACACAGCCGCCGATCATTGCGGCTCGCGCGCCGTAAACGCCGGCGTCCGGTCCCTGCGCACGCCGCAGTCCGAACTCCATAATTCCGTCTCCTCTTGCCGCATGACAGACTCTCGTCGTCTTCGTGGCAATCAGGCTCTGATGATTGATGATATTCAAGATCGCCGTCTCAACCAGCTGCGCTTCCATAATCGGAGCGATCACCTTTACGATGGGTTCTCTCGGAAAAATCACGGTTCCTTCCGGAATCGAATAAATGCTTCCTGAGAAGCGAAACTTTGCAAGATAAGAGAGGAACTCCTCTTCAAAAATATGAAGCGAGCGGAGATAATCAATGTCTTTCTCTTCGAAACGCAGACCTTCGATATACTCAATCAACTGGTCAAGTCCCGCCGCAATCGCATAACCGCCGTCCGCCGGATTGGTTCGGTAGAACATATCAAAAATCACCGTCCGGTTACGGTTCCGATTCTTGAAATATCCCTGCATCATTGTCAACTCATAAAGATCCGTCAATAATGTCAGATTATCATAATGCATACGCCCTCCTCATCGCGGCAGTTACCGCGTCATGGTATGTTTTACAAGGATATAACCGCCCTGCAGTTCTTCCTCTTCCATGTTCCATCCACAAGTGTCCACCTGATAATCATTCATGAACTTATCCATGAAGCCCGCTCTGTAACTCTCATTGTCGTATGACTTCAATACCTGCTCCGCAAGCATCACGTCCCGCATGACATTGTAGAATTCCGTACTCTCGCCCTTTGCGGCAGCCAACTGCCGATAGCAGTCGTCGAAATATTCATCTAAACTGTTCAGCACATTCTCCTGCGTCAACCCGTAATCGGCAAGAGATTTCAGATCTGCGGGCACCCAAACCGCATCTTCAGCCGGAAGCGCCGCATCCGTCGGCACTGCGATCAACTCGTCGGAATAGTTTTCGGACGCAGAAGATTGATCCAGCAGGGAAGCATCTTCCTCATCCTCTTCGGCCTGTATCTTCGTTGTTACTTCCGTTTCTGCCGTCTTCGTCGTTTTGTTTTGATACAGAAATGACGCAATCGCATCGGACAGTCCCGGATTAAAATGGCATGCCAAAATGAGACCGACCAGACCGACGCCGAGCGCTCCCAGAATCCCAAGGATTATTTTCACTGCTTTCATGTGCTTCCCCTGTAAAAAACAAGACTGTTATGCGTCAGAACCATAACAGTCTTATTTTATCTTATGTAACGAAATATCTCAAGAGTAATCTCTTACGCCTTCCCGTCGGAGCCGAGCACATGAAGGATCTTGTGTGATACCATATCCTTCACTGCCTGACGTGCGGGCTTTAAGTACTGACGCGGATCAAAGTGATCGGGATGCTCTGCGAAGTACTTACGCATTACGCCTGTCATTGCAAGACGGATATCGGAGTCGATATTGATCTTACATACAGCAAGCTGCGCCGCCTTACGTAACTGTTCTTCCGGAATCCCTACCGCATCCGGCATATTTCCGCCGTACCGGTTCACCATCTGCACAAACTCCTGCGGAACGGAAGAAGAACCGTGAAGCACGATCGGGAAGCCGGGGAGACGCTTGATGCACTCCTCGAGCACGTCGAATCGAAGCGGGGGTGGAACAAGGATGCCCTCTGCATTTCTCGTACACTGGTCAGCCGTGAACTTGTATGCTCCGTGAGAGGTTCCGATTGCAATTGCAAGGGAATCGCAGCCGGTTCTGTCAACGAACTCCTCTACCTCTTCCGGACGCGTATAACTTTCCTGTCCTACCTCTACAACGACCTCATCCTCGATCCCGGCAAGCGTACCCAGTTCAGCCTCTACCACAGCGCCGTGCGCATGCGCATATTCAACAACCTGCTTGGTCAGCGCAATATTCTCTTCAAATGACTTGGAAGAAGCATCGATCATTACAGACGTGAAGCCTCCGTCAATACAGGACTTGCACAGTTCAAACGTGTCGCCGTGATCTAAGTGAAGCGCGATGGGAATCTCCGGATTCTCTGCGACTGCCGCTTCCACCAGTTTAACCAAATAAGTGTGGTTCGCGTATGCACGCGCTCCTTTGGATACCTGAAGGATCACGGGGCTCTTCAATTCGCCCGCAGCTTCGGTAATCCCCTGTACAATCTCCATGTTGTTTACGTTGAAAGCGCCGACTGCATATCCGCCGTCGTAAGCCTTCTGAAACATCTCGGTAGTTGTTACTAATGCCATTGATTTATCATCCTTTCTTTGTATTGGGGCGGGCAAAATTGTCCACCAACAAACGGGCATTGCCCGATATTCCCTAGCGAGTAGAAATTATATCACAATCCCGTTCCAAACTCAAGAAGAAAGGACTGATCTTAGCCTCTCGCGGTCAAGCTTCCTTTTGCGTCTGTAAAGTGCGTCTGTCTTCCCCCCTCATTGCGTGATATCCGATCCACACTGTCCAGACATAGGCACAGGTTTTGGGAATCATCAGCATTCCGATCATCGGTATCATACTCGTGAACAGCACCACCGGAAGATAGAAAGCAAAACTTAAAACGATCGTCAGCCAAAGGAAGCGAAAACTCTCATCCTTCTGTTGCTTTGACGCCCGATAGAAAAGAATGATGACAAACAGTCCCAGAAGCGTAAACGGGATATTGCGATAGATGCCCCACGACAGGGGAGGGGTCGCGCTTGTCCACCGATTCTGCGGCATCAGACAAAGAAGAATGCGCGAAAGCGCCAGACACCAGACGAGAACCGTGAATTGTACCTTTCCTTCGATTTGATAACGTTCCCGCCAAACATAATACAGCAGAACATAAAATAGCGTCATCGTAACGGAAGTAATCATCTTTCCGATTCCAAGAGACGCGGTGTAATTCTCCAATCCCGTCGTGCACAGTGCAATCGCACGGGGAACCAAATGAAACGCATCCCCGAAACCCAGGACCACCGCCATCACGCCATACAAAAGATACTGTCGTCTCCCCCTGCTTCCCCGAATCATTTTGATTCCGAGTATGATAACGGCAGACAGATACACAACATCAAAAATCGCCTCAAAAATTCCCTGCATCTTAAATTCTCCTCTCTGTTTTCAAATGTTTTCCGTCGATATCTTTCTTAATTTGATGTCCTTCTTTTGGAACAGTTTACACCCCAAGACAATAAGACCCGCAATCATCAGCAAATTGAAAATCAGACCGCGCGTCGGATGCCGGACCTCCCATGCGGAAAGTTGCGCCGCCTGCCCGCAAACCCGTAAATCGCACCCCGGGGAATCCGCATGCCCTCATTTGGGTTGAATAGCAGATAGTTATCTTCGAATAAAGAAAGGCAGTTTGTATACATTGCTAATTCGAAGTATCCCCAATCAGATACTTTTTCTAGATATTCTTTTATATCTGATTCATTAGATAAGACATTATTTAATCTTTTTCTCATTGTTCATGGTTTAAAATCCTTTCCTCGGTCCATTTTTGTCCTTTACTTAATTGCGTTGAATAACTTGATATAATATGAAAATCGAAGTATAAAAAGGCTCCTCGCCGCCGACGCACTTGCCGGTAGTGAGGAGCCTTGATCTGTCTTACTCTTCTTTTGTAAGAACTTTTTTCTGCCAGCTTCGTTTTCCGCATTCTGGGCATTTCATGTATCTCGTCCGCCCCATATGCATAGCGAGATTTGTCTGCCAGTATGTAGGAACATATCTGTGGTGGCAATTCTGGCATTCATAGTATCCGGCCTTTTGCTCAATACCAACTGCGATAAAAGCGACCGTAAATATCATCACGAGAGCGAATACGAGAAGTGTGATTCGCAGCCAGACTGGCATCTCTATAAATGAAGCCACAAACACCATGACCAGTCCGCCAATGACGGCAGGAAACGCGATCCAGTATTCCGTCCTAAGCATCTGTCTGTTCTTTTCTTCAACCTCTCGTCTCATCGCCAGCAGGTTTTCTTCTGCCCGCTTGTCATATGCTTCTGCCATAATTCTTTCGCCCGACAGGAGTTCGTTGACGTTTATTTTCAGAAAAGCACAAAGCTCCAGCATAATCCCGGAATCCGGCATTGACTTTCCGGTCTCCCATTTTGATACTGCCCGGTCACTGATTCCGAGCTTCTCAGCAAGGCTCGCCTGAGTCATGCCCTGTTCCTTCCTGCAGGATGCTATGAATTTTCCAATTTTGATTTGATCCATATCGGGCACCTCCTTTCATAACTCTAGCATAGCCGGTATCATCATTTTTTTGCACGAACCGTAGGTTGATTTCCTGCAACTCTACCGCTAGTTGAGTCCGGTAAAGTGCGCTCCCCGCCGATGATGGCAGTGTGGGAGCCTTTTGCCTGTCCTAAAGTGCATCCTTTGGACAGTTTCTAACACATTCCATGCATAGAATACATTCTGTTCCATTTTTTCGTTTTCGAGAATTATCTGTCACGTCTACATTCATAGGACATACTCGTTTGCATTTCCCGCATGAGATGCATTTGTCTTTGTCGCATTTTATCCTGAGAACCGAGAAGTAACTCATTGGCTTCAAAAATACAGTGATGGGACATATATATTTACAAAATGCTCGGTTATCCTTAAACGCAAATGCGAGTGCAATGCCCACAGCATAATAAGCGAGATTGCCGACAATAAATGCCCAGAACATAATTCGTTCGATATTGCCAACCTTAGCAAGGAACAATGAGGCAACAAATACCAGTGAAACCGTAAATGTAATGTATCTGATCCATCCGAGCTTCTTTCTTGGTTGTGATGGAGACTTGTAAGGAAGAAAATCCAAGACCATAGCTGTCCAGCAGGCATATCCACACCAGCCTCTGCCGAATAACAGTGGCCCGATAATCTTTGCAACGGCATAATGAATGGTGGCAGCCTCAAAAACTCCGGTGAATAAGTAGTACCAGAATCCCTCGATCTGCATATTCTCATTGCAGATAAGCCCCAGATATATCAGCATATATAAGCCAACAAGCAACTGAACGATACGTCTTGCGTGCTTGTATTTTTTTATAAACAGAAAAATCCCCAAAGATATCGAAAGCCCGATGTAGCTGAAATTGAAGAGGTAAAAAATATTATCCTTTGTAAGCCATAATGTAATTGCAACAGCTTCAAAGATTATGAGCATAAAAAGCGGTGCCAAATATTTCTTCAATCTATCACCTCCATTCGACTTTCCCTGACATCTATCTCACAGCCACAACTCCCCAACATCTAACTCGGCAACTCAACTTATTGACATCTAACTTGGCAACTCAACTCTCACACTTTTTGAC
>CAZNCH010000031.1:0-8462 GCA_964571555.1 uncultured Lachnospiraceae bacterium
AGATTTCGCGGAGTGACTGGAGTTCAGACGTGTGCTCTTCCGATCTGAACTGATCGATTTGATTGCGGAAGGAAAGATTGTGGACGGCAAAACCATCGCCGGTCTTATGACTTATCAAAAGTGGTTTCAATAAAAAGTTTTCATAAAAAGCCGATTTTTGGTGATTATGTTAATTTTCATCTTTCGAAATAAGCAAAAAAATAAAATTTTTCAAAAAGATTTTACAACATGTTGTGATGCCGAAAAAATAGCGGGTCGACATGTTGTATTTTTTTGTGAAAAGTGCCGGAAAGTGCCGAAAATCGGGCAGAAAATGCATTTGCTTTTCTATGTAAATCTGATTATAATGAAAAAAGTAACGAGGAAAGGACAGTGTTTTACGGTTCTTGCGTAGAAAGGTTATTTACGAATGGAACAGGCAATTCAGGCTTTTATCACATATTTACATAACGTGAAGAAAACGTCTACCAACACCGAACTTAGTTACAAAAGAGATTTGGCCAAACTGGTTCGCTTCCTCGCCGCAAGAGGAATTACCAAACCGGATCAGGTGACGGCGGCAGATCTTGAAGCATATATCAGTGATCTCAACGAGAATGGTTTCAAAGCGGCAACCGTTTCCAGAAACATCGCTTCCATGAAGGCGTTTTACGGCTATGCGGTGAAAGAACTCGGATTCCGGGACAATCCCGCAACCGCATTGAAATCTCCCAAGATTGAAAAGAAAATGCCGGAAATTCTCACCATGGAAGAAGTGGTGCGCCTGCTGGAGCAGCCCAAAGGCGATGCGCCGAAAGCGATTCGTGACAAGGCAATGCTGGAATTGCTCTATGCAACCGGCATCCGTGTTTCGGAATTGATCGGTCTGGAACTCTCCGATGTCAATATGCAGATGAATTATATTGTATGTCGAGATGCGAATAAGGAGCGAATGATTCCTTTCGGGAACGAAGCGAGGCATGCATTGATCCGATATATGGAATCTTCCCGAAATGTCATGGTCGAGGATACGTCGTCTACGATTCTGTTTGCAAATTGTTCGGGTCAGAGGATGAGCCGTCAGGGCTTTTGGAAGTTGATCAAATATTATGCGAAAAAGGCGGGCATCACCAGTGATATCACGCCGCACACCCTAAGGCATTCGTTTGCGGCACATCTTGTCGAGAACGGAGCGGATTTAAGATCGGTGCAGGAGATGCTCGGACACTCCGACATTTCCACCACACAGATCTACGCGTCGATGAATCATAATCGAATCCGTGAGGTTTACACGAGAGCTCATCCGAGAGGATAAGAGCTCTCTTTTTTCGATCCCGTTCTGTGGAGCATACATGCAAAACGGTGTGTTTTTGTCTCGGCAAAGTTTCGTTAAAACCGCAGTCGGCTTCTTTGTGTGGGAGAGTCGATGTATCATAATGAATGTGCGGACGGAGATATGATGGAGAATCAATGTATCATAATGTATAAACGGACGGAAGCGTGAGGAAGATTCGATGTAGAATAATATGAGGTGTGAAAACACGCAGCCGGCGAAAATTCTGCGTAGGCGCGTTTCAGCGCCCAAGCAGATTTCTTCGCATCAGGCTGCGCACTTGCAATCATACCGCGCACTTGCAGTCAGGCTGCGTTTAGATGGACAAAGTTTTTAGTAAATATCGAAAATAAAAATTTGGAAAGCAAGGAAAGAGAGCAATGAAAGTTGTCGTCGGAATGAGCGGCGGTGTGGATTCCGCAGTCAGCGCTTACATTTTGAAGGAAAAGGGATATGAAGTACACGGGATCTGGATTCGGATGACCGAAAACGAAAAAGAGATGCAGGACGCAAAACGTGTCGCGGATTACCTGCAGATCCCGTTCGCGGTTGTTGACAGACGGGAATCCTTTTTAAATAATATCAAATGTTATTTTATAGACGCATACAGGAACGCGCAGACCCCGAATCCGTGTGTGCAGTGCAATCCTTCCGTGAAGTGGAACGCAATGCTGACCTATGCGGATGAGATCGGCGCGGAATATGTGGCGACAGGACATTATGCGCGGATCGGCAGACTTTTCAACGGGCGCCTGACCATCTGCAATTCCGCAACGGCGGAAAAGGATCAGACCTATGTGCTGTGCAGGCTGACGCAGGCGATGCTGTTCAGAACTTTGATGCCGCTCGGAGAATACACGAAAACAGAAGTGCGAAACATCGCATCAAAAGTCGGGATTCCGGTTGCGGACAAGTCCGACAGCCAGGACATCTGCTTCATACCTGACGGAGATTACTATGGCTTCCTGCAAAGAGAATGCCCTGAGAAACTGCATGGCGCAGGTGAGTTTATCAACGAAGCGGGCACGGTGCTGGGAAAGCACAAGGGAATTGAGGGCTATACGATCGGACAACGCAAAGGGCTGGGGGTCGCCGTCGGTCATCCGGTCTATGTGAAGAAACTTCTGCCGGAAGAAAACAAGATCCTGCTCAGTGAGGAAGACGTTTTTGATTCTGAAATGTTTGTGACGGACGTGCATTTTGTCGGTATGGAACGAAATGAAATAACGGATGATATCGAATTTAATGTGCGTGTCAGATATGCGCACAAGGGAACGCGCGGAACCGTACGGTTCCTTTCCGGAGATGTTTTGCAGGTGACTTTCGAACAGCCGGTTCGCGCCATTACGCCCGGTCAGGCTGCCGTCTTTGATCTGGATGGAAGCGTGATGTTCTCCGGAAGAATCCTCGGAAATACTGATCACGAATCAGACGAATCCAAAGGATCGGACGGGAACCAGGCAACTTTGGCTTAGATGCTGAAATGCGCCGTCTAAAAAGAGAGAAATTCCGGTTTGCGTTTTCTGAATACAGTATAGCAGCGGAAGCCGCAACGTTTTAAGATGGCTTCCGCCTGCGTCAAACCGTAGCCGAGTTCGGCAACGGGGTGCGCATCGGAGCCGATCGTGATGATTTCACCGCCAAGTTCTTTGTATCGTTTTAAAATCTCTTCGCTCGGATTGGCGCTTTTCAATCCGCACCGCAGTCCTTTGGTGTTGACTTCAAGCCCTTTCCCGTTATCAATCAGGGTGTGCAGAATCTCATCCAGCACATCGCTGTAATCCCGATAGAAGTAATTCCTGTCGGCATCCGGCGCATAGCGCACCATATAATCCAAATGACCGTAAACATCATAATCCGTGAAGGTTCGGATATTCTCCAGTACGGATTCAAAATACTCCAGAAAAGCCTCTTTGTCGGTTCTCCCTTCGAAGAAATAAGGATAGAAGGGATCCTTTCTGTGGCAGAGGTGTGAGGAACCGATGATGAAGTCAAAGGGCTGCGATTCCGCATAGGCGGTCAGTTCGGCTGCCAAATGCGGCTGAAAGCCCAACTCCACCCCGAAGCCGATTCGGATCCTGTCGGCATATTCCGCAGCAATCGTTTCATATTCCCTTTTGTAACTTTCAATATCTAATTCAAACGTTCCTTCCGGGGTGCTGTCCTGATCGTAGACATAGTCGGGGTCGTAGTGCTCTGTAAAACACATGTTATTTATTCCAAGCGCGAGGGCGCGATCGACCATGATGCGCATGGGGGTGTCGCTGTCTCCGGAATGGTTGGAATGCATGTGGTAATCCGCTCTGATTGGCATAATCTCCTCCAAATGACTTGACGCTTCGTGAAAGCGATATCCGCTCGCAAATCAAAAAACTTCATCATGATTATATGCGTGCCCTGCATTGATTGCAACTACATCAGCAAGACTGTCGACGCTTGAAGGCTTGAATCAACGGATAGAAAGAAATGCCGAATAGAAAGAAATATCAAATAGAAGAAATATCAAATAGAAAGAAATACTGAAAGAAAATGATTTTCACGGGAATCATTATGAAAAACGCCCAAAAAATATAAAATGTGAGATTTCCAAGAATTATCTCTTGTCTTTTCGATATAAATTGGGTAAAATATATTTTGCTGATAATTTTTTGTCAATCAATTATATATTCAGGAGGATTCTAAAATGGCAGTAAAAGTAGCAATTAATGGATTTGGTCGTATCGGTCGCCTTGCATTCAGACAGATGTTCGGTGACGCTGAATACGAAATTGTAGCAATCAACGATTTGACATCCCCTAAGATGTTGGCACATCTTTTGAAGTATGACAGTTCTCAGGGCAAGTACGCGTTGGCTGATACAGTATCCGCAGACGACGAAGCAGGCACCATCACTGTGGACGGCAAGACGCTTAAAATCTACAAAGAGCCCGATGCAAATAACTGCCCTTGGGGTCAGCTCGGCGTAGACGTTGTTCTGGAGTGCTCAGGTTTCTATACCTCCAAGGCAAAGGCACAGGCACACATCAATGCAGGCGCTCGTAAGGTTGTAATCTCCGCTCCGGCAGGAAACGATCTTCCTACGGTTGTTTACAACGTGAACCACACCAACCTGAAGCCGGAAGACACCATCATTTCCGCAGCTTCCTGCACCACCAACTGCTTGGCGCCTATGGCGAAGGCACTGAACGACCTTGCAGGCATCAAGTCCGGTATCATGAGCACGATTCATGCATACACAGGCGATCAGATGATCCTTGACGGTCCTCAGAGAAAGGGCGATTTGAGAAGGTCCCGTGCAGGTGCGGTGAACATCGTTCCGAACTCCACCGGTGCTGCCAAGGCAATCGGTCTGGTGATTCCTGAACTGAACGGCAAGCTTATCGGTTCCGCACAGCGTGTGCCGACTCCGACAGGCTCCACCACAATTCTTGTTGCAACCGTTGAGAAGTCCGTAACCAGGGAAGAAATCAACGCAGCAATGAAGGCGGCTGCCAATGAGTCCTTCGCATATAACGAAGATGAGATCGTTTCCAGCGATATCGTAGGTTCCACTTTCGGTTCCATCTTTGATGCAACGCAGACCATGGTTGGCGCAGATAACCTCGTACAGGTTGTTTCCTGGTACGACAATGAGAACAGTTACACCTCTCAGATGGTTCGTACGATTAAGTACTTCTCAGATCTGAAATAAGATTTACGAAAGCATGACCTTATGGGTCCGGTCGCAATGGACCGGACCTATTTTTTGCGAGAAACACGTAACGCGTGTTTCTTTAGGCGGTGAGAATCAAAGGAGGAAATTAGAATGGCATTGAACAAGAAATCAATTGATGATTTTAACGCAAAGGGCAAGAGGGTTTTAGTCAGATGCGACTTCAACGTACCTTTAAAGGACGGAAAGATCACGGACGACACCAGAATCAGAGCGGCGCTTCCCACGATCAATAAACTGATCGGAGACGGTGCAAAGGTGATTCTCTGCTCGCATCTAGGCAAAGTAAAAGAAGGACCCAATGAGAAAGAATCCCTTGCACCGGTAGCAGCGGCGCTGGAAGAAAAACTGGGGAAAAAGGTAGTTTTCGTTCCCGATTACAGTGTGACCGGCGAAGCCGCTACGGCAGCAGTCGGCGCAATGCAGGACGGCGATGTTGTTCTTTTACAGAATACACGTTTCCGCGGCAAAGAAGAAACCAAGCCGCAGGATGCGGGCGAAGCCTTTGCAAAGGAATTGTCCGAACTGGCGGACGATTATGTATGCGACGCGTTCGGTTCTGCGCACAGGGCGCATGCTTCCGTCGCTGTGGTAACCAAGTATATTTCCGCCAAGGGCGGCAACAATGCGGTTGGTTACCTGATGCAGAAGGAGATTGATTTCCTCGGCAATGCGGTTGAGAATCCGGTGCGTCCTTTTGTGGCGATTCTTGGTGGGGCAAAGGTTGCGGATAAGTTGAACGTAATCAATAATCTTCTTGAGAAGTGCGATACGCTGATTATCGGCGGCGGTATGGCGTTTACCTTCTTGAAAGCGCAGGGCTATGAAATCGGCAAGTCGTTGGTTGACAATGAGAAACTTGACTATTGTAAGGAAATGATGGCGAAGGCGGAAACCCTTGGCAAGCAGTTGCTGCTTCCCGTAGATACCGCCGTTGCTGCAGGATTTCCGGATCCTATTGACGCTCCTGTTGATGTAGAATATGTGGATTCGAATCAGATTCCGGCAGACAAGGAAGGTCTCGACATCGGACCCAAGACACAGGAACTGTTTGCAAATGCAGTGAAGTCCGCGAAGACCGTTGTATGGAACGGACCGATGGGCGTATTCGAGAATCCGACGCTTGCAAAGGGCACCATTGCCGTTGCAAAGGCGCTTGCTGAGACCGATGCCACCACGATCATCGGCGGCGGAGATTCTGCGGCAGCATGTAATCAGCTCGGCTTTGCGGATCAGATGAGCCACATCTCTACAGGCGGCGGCGCATCCCTTGAATTCCTTGAGGGCAAGGAACTGCCGGGCGTATATGCGGCGGACGACAAATAAGTCTGCGCATTGATTGACATGAGATGATTGACAGGAATCAATGATATTTCGTAAGGCTGTCGTATCAGGGAAATGCAAGGAAAACAAAAGGAAATATCGTAAGGAAAGGAATACAGAAATGGCAAGAAGAAGAATTATCGCCGGCAACTGGAAGATGAACAAGACTCCGTCCGAAGCAGTTGCATTATGTGCGGAATTAAAAGATTTAGTGGCAAATGACGCGGTTGACGTGGTATATTGCGTACCTGCAATCGACATCGTTCCCGTTGCGGAAGCCGTGAAGGGAACTAACGTACACGTCGGCGCGGAGAATTTCTATATTGAAGACAAGGGCGCTTATACGGGCGAGATTTCGGCTCCCATGCTGAAAGAAGCGGGCGTTGAATACGTTATCATCGGTCATTCCGAGAGAAGAGATATTTTCGGCGAGGATGATATCCTGATCAACGCAAAGGTAAAGAAGGCGTTTGCATCGGGCTTGCAGCCGATCCTTTGCTGCGGTGAGTCTCTTGCGCTTCGTAAGGCGGGAACCTACACGGCGTGGATCAAGAGACAGATCATGTGGGATCTTGACGGCGTCAGCGCTGATGAGGTGAAGAATCTTGTGATCGCTTATGAGCCGATTTGGGCGATCGGAACCGGTGAAACGGCAACCGCCGATCAGGCGGAAGAGGTCTGCAAGATGATCCGTGAGACCATCGCAGAAATGTACGATGCTCCGACGGCGGAAGCGGTGCGGATTCAGTACGGCGGCTCCATGAACGCTGGCAATGCGGCGGAACTGCTGGAGAAGACCGATATCGACGGCGGTCTGATCGGCGGCGCAAGCCTGAAGCCGGAATTCGGCGCAATCGTCAACGCATAGTTTTGAGGTGCGGTGACAACACGAAATGTTGTGCCTTTTGCGGAGGATTGTCTGTTTAGGAACAAAAATTGTAGTTGTTGTTCAAAATAATCAGAAATTATAGTTAACATAATTGATTTCAAAGAAACTTCGTGTTATAATATAGGTTACCTATTTTATGATACGGAGTTTTTCTTATGACGAAAACACAGAAAATCTGTCTGATCCTTGCTTCCGCAGTCGTTCTCGTGGCGCTCTTTATGCTGATTCGAACGCTGAGAGAATATAAGGCGGCAACGGATGAATATGAAGATCTGAGCAAATACACCAAGGCGGCGGGTCAGGTTTCCGATGTGCCGATGTCGGATGCGGCGGACTCCCTGCTTGCGGATGCAACAGAAACGGGAGATGCGCTTGAGACGCCCATCTGTCCGCGGAACCCGATTCGTTCCGATTTCCCCGATCTGGAGGTCGATCTGGACGGACTGCGGGAAATCAATTCGCAGGTGGTCTGCTGGCTCTATGTCGGGGCGGTCGGAATCAGTTATCCGGTGGTGCAGGATCCGTCCGACGACAAGAACGAATACTACCTGCACCATACGCTCGAGGGCAAAGAAAACAGCGCGGGTGCGATTTTTATGGATTGGGAAGTCGATCCCAAACTGACCAGTTGGAATACGTTCATTTACGGTCACAACATGAAGAACGGCTCCATGTTCGGTTCTCTTCGGAAATTCATCAACAACCACGGACTGTATGACAAGGATCCCTATATTTATCTGTTCCGCGATGAGGGCATCTACCGCTACAAGATCTACTCCTACTATCTGGATACGCCCGACTCCAAGATGTACTACACCTGCGATACGCTCAAGGAATATCGCGCCTATATCCGTACCGCCCTGGAAAAATCGGTCTATGACTGCAACACGCCGACAACGGAAGAGAAGAATTCCGTCACGCTCGTAACCTGTGCGGGCAGCGGCGCAGGTAAAAAACGCTTTTTTGTTCACGGGATCATTCAGGACCGCTACCTCTATCCGAACAGTACGGAAGCTAAATGATAGGATTGTACCTAAAAAAATACAATATTTTTATGAAAATCATAAAAAAACATGATCCATTCCGAACAATCAACGCGTCTTCAATCTATGAAGAGGTATGTTTACGGAAACCATGATCAGAAGAATATTATCAACAGTAAAAAGATGAAAGAACAGTTTTGGAGCAGACAGTTGTTTTTATAGGAGAGAAAATAGGAGAGAAAA
>CAZNCH010000031.1:8562-23816 GCA_964571555.1 uncultured Lachnospiraceae bacterium
AGAACAGTTTTGGAGCAGACAGTTGTTTTTATAGGAGAGAAAATAGGAGAGAAAATAGGAGAGAAAACATGAAGAAATGGCTCAAAGCACTGATCGCGACATTTGCACTTGTTGCAATGCTATCAGAGAACATGTACAGCGTCTATGCCGCAGTCGGCGGGAATCGCCCCGTCAGAGTTGCAACCGCAGAGGAAACCGCATCGGAGGTGATCGAAGTTGGCACCGAAGAGGTTCCTGCGGAAAGCGCGGAGACTGCCGCAGAAACCGTCGTGGACGAAACGGTCACTACACCGGAGGAAACGGCGGAAGTTGAGAATAACGAGGAAGAGAACACGGATCAGGAGATCGGTGTTGTTTCTGCGTCTGAAGAAGAGGAAGAAGAACCGAGGGCTGAAGTTGCAGTCTCACTGGAAGAGAAAGACGGCAAGTTGATCGGTGAAGGATATAACAGCCTCTTCCTTTCGATGGAAGCCTCGTCTCTGCCGGATGACACCTACTATGTGCTCCATATCGACACGGATGCACTTGTGGAATACGACGGAAGCGGATTGAGGGACAATCAGCTCCCTGCCATTTCGAACAAAGTTAGCGACATTTATCTCTCCAATTTGAACAATCTGCCGTTTGCCCTGTATGTGAGGGGCGAGAACTCCGACGAGGTCGGCGCCGACTACTATATCGAGTCCGCCACGAACGGGGCGGTTCGTGTGAGTCTGAACATGGACGGTTCCAACATCGAAGAAACCGAGGAAGAAGAGCCGGAAGAGAATCATTTCGTTACGGTAAGGGCAACAATAGTGGATGAGTTCGGCGATGAAATCGGCGAAACGTATTCGGATTTGGAACTTCCCATAGACGACAACGGACTGCTTACGCTTGACGATATCGATCAGCCGCCTTTTGAGAATTTTGAAATTGATCTGGGCGCGGGGAAACTGGTAAAGTACACCTACGAGAAAGCGCAGATTGGCAACACTGTTATTTCCGCGCTGCGCTGCGAGGAGGTTCCTGTGGAAGAGACTGAGGAAACCGGACTTGTGTATGAATACAAGACAACCGGCTCCGACTGGAAGCGGATCACCGAGGATGCGGAACTGAAACTGGTTTACTCCGACGGTAAGAAGACCATCTACAACTATGAGGATGACGATATTTTTGTTACCGCCACCTTGCAGCATGCCAATGCAATTCCCGATGATGCGGAGTTCATCGTGACCCCGATCACAAAGGGCACAAAGGGGTATGATTACGATACCTATATGGAAGCGCTGAACGAGAATGCGGAAGAGATTCTCGGTGAAGAGGGCGCGATCGATGAGACCAACACGTTGCTCTACGACATCGGTTTCTTTGTCACGGATGAAGAGGGGAACCGTGTGGAAGTACAGCCCCAGGACGGCTCTGTCAAGATCAGCATTCGCTTCAAGAAGGCGCAGTTGGAAGAGAAGACCGACGCGGAAGCGGAGGTGACGCTGGTGCATCTTCCCCTGACGGATGAGATGAAGGAGAAGTATGCAACCACAGAAGAGGCGACCGATCTTACAACGGCGGATGTCAAGGTTGAGATTCTGGGTGAAACCGTGACTGCGGAGACGGAGAAGGCGGAATTTACACTGCAGGATTTCTCGCCGGTTGCACTGGTCGGTACGGGCGGCAAGATGAGTCCCGGAGTCACTACGACGTTCCAGGATGCGCTCGGAGAAGCCAGTGCTTTCGGTATCGTTGCAAATACTGTACATATCGCCGGACATTTAGAGAGTAATCTGGCAGTCGGTTCTCTCAGCGGCGGTGTGAATATTAACACTTGCAAGAATGACGGAAATGCAGCCGGCGTGAGTTACATTGCATCCTATCAAAAGGGCGGCGATTTCTTTATGGATCCCAACGGGAATAACTCTCCCGCTATCCTTTACACAACGGAAACTGCCGTTGCCAATATGCACAGTTCCATGGCGCAGGGCAGAAACGGCGTCATTGTCAACACGTCAAAATATACGGAGCAGCAGATCAGAACCAAAGTTTCCGATATGGTCAATGCTGCCAAGGCTAAAAGTACGGAGATCGGCAACATCGCTTCCTATCGGTTCTATGATGTTGTGACGAAGAATCAGTGGTCTCCGGAGTTCCATACACTGGATCTGAAATCCAATGGAAACGGTCCCGGCACCTATTACATTCAGTTCCAGCCCGGTGAGTTTCAGGAATTCTATGAGCAGGGAAAAAAGTTGAAGATTGTTCTTGGTGAAGGACAGAACGTCGTCTTCAATATTCCGGATCAGACCGTGAAGTTTTTCCAGTATGAATTTGAGATCGGTAATCTGAGAGGACATACCAACGGTAATTCCAATGAAGATCCGGTCTGCCAAAGTGTGATTTTCAACTGTCCAAATGCAACGACAACGGAAACGGTCGGTCCTTGTGCCGGTACGTTTTTGGTACCCAGATCCACTTTTTCAAACAATGCGGTTTCTTCGGGTTGGGTCATTGCCGATAAGATCGCCAAAATCGGCGGTCAGGAATGGCACTGCGTATATCATGATATGCCGTCAAATGAGCCTTTTGAGGAAACAATTACGGCAGAAAAGACCATCAACGGGAAGACGCCCGGTTCCATGGAGAAGTTCTGGTTCGATTTGCAGTCCTATGATTGGAATACGAAGGAATTTACTACGATCCAGAGCAAGCAGAACAACGGCGGTACGATTACTTTCGATCCGATCAGTTACAGCAAGGAAGGAACCTATTCCTATCGTGTTATGGAACGCGAAGTGGCGGATGACGGCTATGTTCATGAGGAAGAACGATATCTTGTTCACCACAAGGTGAGATTAAATACAACAACGCGTCAGTATGAAATTTATGAGAAGAATATTTATTACCGGAACGGAAAGGATTATGCCGGCAATAATTATAATGTGATCAAGTTCGATAATAAGAAAGAACTCAATTATCAATTTGATATTGAGAAAAAATTCGGCACGATGGAGTTCGGCAAGCCGGATACTTATGTCGCAGGGGAATGGCCGGACGGCGTTTCGTTTGACTTCGTATTGAGACCGTTTAACGGCGGATCAACAAATACCGGCATCACTTATCCGGGACCGATGCCTGCGGGCTCTATGGGCGAGGGTGCGAACGCCTACAAGACGATTACGCTTACGAAAGAGAATCGGACAGGCTCTTTCGGCACGATTTCCGTGCTGCCTGATACGCGTACAAGCGATCAGCCGAAGAATTACAGACAGAAGCTTCGAACAACGACCTATATGTACACGATCGAGGAAGTCGTTCCGACGGACAAGCCGGTCGGCGTGCAGTACACGGCGGATCCGATTCGTTATATTAAACTGTTTGTCAACACTTATATGGAAACCGACGGTTCCTATACCGTGGAAATCGAAGACAAAGAGTCGGAAGTAAACAACAACGGTGTTCCGGGGCGTGAGTGCATTCCCCATATTCCGGGACCCTATGTATTTGTGAACGACTATCAACCCGCATCTCTTACCGTAAAGAAAGTTGTAAACGATCAGGATGGCAATGCGGCAGCAACGGAGGATGAGTTCTATGTAACGGTTTATCGTCTGGATGCGAACCAGAATCGGGTTTATTACGACACGAACGGCAAGAAGTACAGTGCGGTGCATGTTGAAACCTTGCAGGCGCAAGGAAGTCTTACGTTCCAGCCGCTTGAAGTCGGCGTCAATTATTATGTCATAGAAACGGATGCAAACGGCAATCAACTGCAGAGCGGCAGAACATTTGAATATACGGTAGCCTATGACGGACTGTCTTCGTCCGGCAGCGTGACACTTACCGGAAACAACAATCATAAAGAAGTAACCATCACCAACACACAGTTGGAGCGGGGCAGCGTGACTCTGATCAAGAAGGGCGGCAGCAAGAACGAGCCGGCTTCCGGCAACACTGCGCCGATGAATTTGGCGGGCGTTACCTTTATGCTCAAGGAAGACGACGGAACAAACGGAGGGGAAGGTACTCGCGTTTATGCGACAAGGCAAACGGACGGCGTCTATACCTACGCGGAGACCGGTTCTACGTTGCAGGAACTTGTGACCGATGCAAAT
Source organism: uncultured Lachnospiraceae bacterium (assembly GCA_964571555.1). GTDB lineage: Bacteria > Bacillota > Clostridia > Lachnospirales > Lachnospiraceae > UBA2868. Next base: position 12,651 of record CAZNCH010000031.1, read on the forward strand.
GGGGAAATTACCATATCAAATCTTCCCATTGGGAATTACTATTTGAAAGAAACCGCTTTGCCTGACGCATACGCGGATGCCTTTGTGATGCTCTCCGGCAGAATTAAATTTACGGTAGATGTAAACGGCACGACGCTGACGAATGCATCTTCGGATGTAGTACAGACCGCGCAGGATCGATTTGCGTTAACCCTGACTGCATATAACCACCGTGTTCCGGTAGCAATCAGAGTGCGCAAAGATATTGTGAATGCGGAAGGCGAGAGCCTTGGAACAACTTACAGCAGACAGGGCTTCAAGTTCCATCTCTATGACGTTACCGGCGGCGGCAGGGTTGATCACGGCAGTGCGACAACAAACGCTGACGGGACCGCGGTATTTACCGGCAACTTACAGTTGGGGCGTACTTACCGTCTGGAAGAAGATGAGTCCGTTGCCAATTCGTTAGGCTTCATTCTGAAATCCGTGACTCCCGCAGAGTTCACTGTGGATAATACCTGGTATCAGAATCCGGAAAAGATAACAATCAACGGCGCCACCTATCTTGTCAAGGATGCTGATGTGAAGAATGCGCCGGTGACCGGAAAAGTTCGTCTGCTGAAACAGAATGGCAAGGGGGAAACGATTACTGACGGATCTGCAGAATTCGTGCTCAGTACATCCGCCAACATTGCCAATACGTCATCTTTCGTTCGGATCAGCGGAACGAGGGGAACTTACTCATACGACGTGAACAGTTCCAATACCACGTTGCAGACTGAGAACGGCGAATTGACGGTAGATCAGCTTGCGCCGGGAACCTATTACTTCATCGAGACGAAATCTCCCGATGCGAATCAGTACACCTTTGCAGCAGACGCCGCTTATGCGTTTACGATCCAGGCGGAAAATGCAAATGAAAGCGCAGTGGTTGAACTGGTGAGTGACGAGGACGCAGTGAAGGTTGCAAACGCCGAATTTATTGCGGGCTTAAGTTTCCGAAAAGTAAACGGTTTTGATCCGGAGAAAGGACTGAATGCACCGACGGAATTTACGCTTTATGAGACAAACGGTCTTGGCGGAACGAGTGTGGGGAACTTTATTACCAGAATTTCGCCTGAGGGCGGCGAAGTCAAACTTACCGTTGCCAAAGCGGGCACTTATGTATTGGAAGAGACCGCAACAGAAGCGGGCTATGAGCCGCTCTATGACAGTGCGAATCTGAAAATCTACTTCGAAGTCACAGCTGCGCAGGCAAATGAAATGAATCTGACGCTGCAAGATGTGAATGCTTATACGAATCAGAACGGTCGTGTCCTTACGAACCTGGTAGACCAGAAAAATAATCTTGTAAAGAACGAGCCGAAACGCGGTCAGGTTACCCTGCATAAACGGTTCCTGGATAAGGACGGGAATGAAATCAACGAGAATTCCGACGCCTACAAAGCAGGCTATCTTGGCGAAGCTGTATTTAAACTCTATACGAATTCGGCAGAATACAAGACGCTGAAAAACAAGAGCGATTATGTAATTGCAGATGAAACAAATTACATTGAATATACGGACGGTACCGGTTATCACAACGGATACACAACGCAAAGCCGTGCGCTGACATTGACGAATCTTCCTTGGGGCTCCTACTATTTTCAGGAAATTGCAACCGTGCAGGAGGATCATGTCAATGTATACCAATTCGATCAGGAAGCATACTATTTCCTGATCGGAGAGAAGGACGGGGAACTTGTGCTAAACGCTTCTTCCTTTATGACGGAAGCGGGCAAAACGGTTTCACTCATTGATAATGAGATCAAGACGGGGGCTGTTAAAATCATCAAGAAAGATCAGGATACCGGCAAGGCGATCAAGGATATCCGCTTTGATCTGGTTCGTGTACTCGGAAATACGGCGGTTCAGGTCGGCTCTTATACAACAGACGGAAACGGTGCGATTGCCGTTTCAAATCTTGAATTCGGCACCTATTACTTTATTGAGAGTGCGGATCAGACGGTAGCCGGCTATGAATTTGATACCACAACGCAGTATTTATTCAAGATCACGGGTGAGGATAACCCGGTTCAGACGTTGACATATACGCTGAATCAAAACGGACAGAATCAGGTGCAGACGATCGGAGACGGTGTGATTACAAACGCACCGAAAAAGGGAAAGGTTTCCCTGGATAAGTATGCGATTGTGAACGGAAATGCAGAGGAACCGGAATATCTGGGAACGCTGCAGGGGGCAGAGTTCGAACTGTATACACAGGAACCCTCGACCCCGGGTCAGAAGATCCTCTCCTGGTTCAGTTCCGATGAGAGATTCTATGTTTATAAGGCTGACGGCAACGGGACCTATATTACGGATGAAAACGGAAATATCACCGTAACCGGTCTTCCGTGGGGCAATTATTATTTCCTGGAGACCAAGGCACCGGAGGGCTATCAGGAGATTGAGAAGATTCCGGAAGAGAGCAGGAAGTATGGTTTCATCATTGACGGAGATCATCTTGAGGTCTATATCGGCAGAGAGAATAATGAAGAGATCAGTGGGCGTATTCCTGTCAATGAAAGGTATCAGGGCGCAATTCAGTTGACCAAGAAGGATGCCGAAACAGGGCTCCCTATTTCGGGAGTCGCATTCAGACTGTTGCAGAATGGTGCGGATATCACAGGAACACTGACGCTTTCGAATACTCCCAACCTCGGAACCTATCTCCTTGACGATGCGTCCGCTACGCTGCTTCTGACAGATGCGGAGGGCAAGATTTCCGTAAGAGAGTTGCCTTGGGGAACCTATGTGTTTGAAGAGGCGGAGGTACCGGTGGGCTATCGAGCGGATTCTGCAAACCTGAAATCCGAAGCGCTAGTGATCAATGCATCAAATGTCAGTGCGGAAGCGACCTATGTGACGGCGGAAATGAGCAATACCCCGATCAAAGGCAAGTTATCGCTTCGGAAAGTGGACGAAGATGCGAATCTTTTGACGGGAGCCACTTTTGATCTGGTACGTGTGCTCCATCAGGGCGCGACGGATGCAAAACGCGTCAAGGTCAATGTCAGCGGGAGCGCAGGCAATTACGTATATGCAGGGACGGAAGAGACGGAATATCTCACTGCGCAGACCGGAATTGCAGCTTTCTTTGCCAATATTTTTAACGGCGGATCGCAGGTAGGCTCTTTGGAGACGACAGGCGGCACGCTTACTGTTGATGCACTTCCGTTCGGTGATTATGAAATTTACGAAGTCACCGCTCCGGACGGCTATGAGCCCGCAGGCGAGGGGCAGAGCCTGGTCCGCGCGTTCACGATTGACGGCGAAAACGATGCCGACGGCAATGATGCTGCCGTTACATTTGTAAACTCCAAGGTGTTCGCGAGCGTTCAGTTTGTGAAGACGGTCGGAAATCAGACCTTAAAGGGCGCCAGATTCCAGTTGCAGAAGTTCAGTGACGGAGACTGGGCGGATGTTGCGGGCGCAATTGCAACCGCGGGAACTGCAAGTTATTATGCGGCAGGCGATAAAAACAATGAAGAAATCGGAACCTTTGACGGTGTAGTGACTTTCGAAAATCTTCCTGTCGGTTCTTACAGATTCTATGAGATTTCCGCGTCTTCCAGAAACGGAGAGAATGCATATCCGTATTTGGATCATAACGGTGTTTTGATCTGGTCTACACCGGAGGAGGGGACGACAAAGTTCTATTCCTTTGAGATTGAAGTTGCGGACCATGGAATGAGAAATGTCGGATTGGAAGATCCCGATGGAAGCAGTTTCAACGATGCGCCTGTCCAGACAGTAGAGAATCAGGAAAGACCGGGCAGAGCGAAGTTGATCAAGACCTATGGGGACGAGGGACTTTCAGGCGTGAAGTTCGCGCTCTACCGTGGAGAAGCGGATAAAAACGGCAGTGCGGTTTTGGGTACGCCTTCTACAGGTACGCAGGTTGGCGGCGAACTGATTTCCGATCAGGATGGCGTTGTTCGCACCTCGGATCTCACATGGGGACATTATTATCTGGTAGAGACGCAGACACAGGATGCATCCTTCTTCTTAGAGACAAACATTGACGATCGTATGCAGTATCACTTCTATATCGGACCGAATGCGGACGGAACCTTTACGGAAGAAGTGACAAGCTTTACTGCGATCAGCAAAGAAACTCCCGCAAGCGTGACCTCTGCGGCTCAGAACCGGAAGATTTACGGGCAGGCAAGTTTCACCAAGAGAGACGAATATTCTATGCAGCCGATTCTGTCAGAGGACATTACCTTTGATCTGTATTATCTGACAGAGGCCAATATGCCTTATACGAAACTTGAGGCATATTCGGGGGATCATGCTCTCAATGCAGGAAACGGTACAATCACTACAAAGCAGGATCTGGCAGTCGGAAAATATTACTTCATCGAGACAAGTACCGCTGAAGGTTATAAGGAACTGCCTACTATCGAAGAACGCACGAAGTATCATTTTGAGATTCTGCAGGGTGATACGCCGGAGGGCTATACCATCCAATGGATGGACAGCATGCCGAAGACCAATGACGGTGCGTATTATGTGACCAACGCACCGGAAAAGGGTTCCGTGAAACTGTTGAAGTACTATATCGACCTCGATGGAGACGCGCAACCGCTTGCAGGCGCAACTTTCAGGATCACCGGCAAGACGGTATCCGGTGATACTTATTCGGCTGAAATTACCAGTCTGGCGAACGGTGAAGTTGTCTTTGCAGGACTTCCCTGGGGCACCTACAGCATCAGTGAGGTTGCAATCCCTGCAGGCTATCAGAGACCGGAGGGGATGGAACTTCCGAAAGATATCAAGATTTCCGGAACAAAGTTGCATTATGTATATGACAGTGACGACAGTCTGAAAATAGAAAATGAGAGAAAGCGCGGTGAGTTAAAACTTAAAAAAGTAGACAATAAGTCTCAGTCCGGGCTTGCAGGCGTTGCCTTTGAACTGCAGAGAGGAACAATGAGCGCAGAGGGTAACTGGATCTGGACGAAGGTTTCCAATCCTGATGCCGAAGACGGTCTCTATACCACAGGCGAAGGCGGATTCTTATCCTTCTTCGATCGGAGTAAGAGAAAGGGAGAACTTGTCCTTAAGGATCTGGAATGGGGACAGTATCGTGTGATCGAACGTAAGGTGCCGGAAGGTTATCTTATAGATGGGAATCCGATTCCGAATGAGAACGGCGTTTCTATCGGTGCTGAGAATCTGTCGGATCCGAATCTGAGTGAGGATGCGGATGTCCTCGTTTATGACCTCGGTGATGTGGAAAACAGCAATGTACACGGAAATATTGCATTGAAGAAGATCGATTCCGATAGAAACGGTCTTGCAGGTGCGGAATTTAAGTTATATCAGGCAGCAGGAGAGAACCATCAGGCGCGTCCGGTATATGTAAGCAAGACCACCGAAGGCGTTTACGCTTATGTGTCGATGGATGCTGCAGTTGCCGCTGAAAATTCAGAATCAACCCTGACGCTGATCAGTCCCGAAGGAACGGATACAGTAGATGCAGGAAAGATCAAGGTGACCGGTCTTCCTTGCGGAACCTATTATATGCAGGAGACCAAAGAACCGAATCCCGGCAAAGATACCGACGGCAATACAATTCTCTACCAAATGAACCAGAGTGAGATCGGACCGTTTGTTGTGGATCACGATCAAACTGCGGATGAGGATGCACAGGCGAAAAATTACCTGAATTGGGAAAACGGGTCGGGTCAATTTGGTGCGGATCTGCTGTTCTACAAAGAAGATGCGAGAGAAAACGGATTGAACGGGGTTGTTTATCGGATAGCATCCGTAGCATCCGGCGCAACCTGGACGGTTACTTCCGCATCTGAAGGCGAGAGAAACGGTGTGGTTAGAGCACACTTCACATCCATCGGAAGTTATCAACTGAAAGAAGAATCGACTCCAAATGATGCTTATGACGTAGATCCGAATGTTTATACCTTTGAGATTACGGAAGCGGATAACGGTGGACTCATCTACCTTGCCGACCGTATTGGGTCATTACCGGCAGGCAGTAAACTTCTGGCTTCCAGGAACACGTTTGAGAACGACGAAGCCAAGGGACGTGTGAAGTTATATAAAGAAAAGAGCGAGAGCAGTGGAGATGCTGTCAATCCGATCGGCGGATTGAACGGTGTTGTATTTAAACTGTACAAGGGCGAGGTTCAGGAGAGCAACCTGATCCGGAACAAGCAAAATAACACAGATACTTTCATCACTGCTTCCGTTGGCGGAGAAGAGGGCGTCATTACTGTGGACGGACTCGATTGGGGCGACTATATCTTCGTCGAGGAAAGCGCACCGGCGGGCTACAGCAATCTGGATGAGAACGGACACAAGAGAACCTATCCTTTCACCATCGATGCGGATACTTTCAACGGGGAGCAGAAAATTGCGATTGTGAGGGCAACGAACAAACGTGAGGAAGGCTCGCTGATCGTTGAGAAAACTTTCGAGAATCCCGAGAATAATTTCGACGGTGAAAATGTTAAATTTACACTGACACTCATAGAAGGAACCAGTGATATTGTAACGAATGCCGTTTATGAAGCATTTACCGTGAAGAATGCCGAAGACGGCAAGTACTACATTGAATTCAATCATCTGCCCTGGGGTATCTATACTCTGAAAGAGGAAGATACGAAGGACGGCTATATTCAGTACGAAGATACCAAGACAATTAAGATCGGTAATGCCGAGAATTCCGCATCCGGTGAGTATCAGATTGATGCAGAGGGTCTGCATGTAGAACTTACGGGTAACCGGGCGATTGTCAACAAGAAGATCAAAGGCTCCGTGAAGCTTCATAAGTTGGACGCGGATACCAATGTGTCGCTTGCAAACGTTGCATTTAAACTTTACAAGGGCGAGACTCCGACGGAACTCGGAATGACGACGACTGCTTTGGCACCTGTTGTGCTGGAACCTATCACAAACAGTCAGGGCATCTTCTACACAGACGAGAACGGTTACTTTGAATTCCCGAACGAAAGCCTGGAATACGGCCATTACTATCTGGAAGAGGCGGTTCCGCAAGGCTATCAGGGAAGCAGGACAACAGGCAATGAAGGCGAACTTGCTTTCACTTATCAGGGCGTGAACTTCGATATCCTGAACAAAAAGCCGGTAGAATTGACGAGAAACAGCGAGAAGCCGATTAAAAACACGCCGGAACGCGGTACCGTGATCCTGACCAAGAAAGACAATCATGGCAAACCGATGAAAAACGTCACCTTTATACTCTATTCACACGATGCGAAGGGGATGACCGGAACGAATCTTGTGGCATCGAAACTGTATCAGATTCTGCAGTCGATCAGGCAGGGCTTCACAGCCACGGAAGAAGGCGAGGTATATGCGAGGAAGCAGACCGATGAAAACGGCGTGATCGAGTTTAAGGATCTGCCTTGGGGAACCTATCATTTCGTTGAGGAGGTTCCTGCAGGCTATTCCGTTACGCCGGAACAGCAGGCGCTGATTGAAACACCGTTTACAATCGATGCGAGCAGCAGCGCGTTCAGTTTCAAATACGAATTTGAATTCACAAACGATGAAGTTTTGGGCTCCGTAAACCTTAAAAAATACGGCAAGGACGGCAACAGAGAAGATTTGCTCCCCGGTGCGGAATTTGCACTGTACCGGATCAAGGGTGAAATGGATCTTGCTCCGGGAACGCCTGCAGGTCCGAATGATGAGGGAGACACTCCGGTTCGTGAGAGTATTTATACCTCGGATGAGGCAGGTGAGAGTTTTGGTACGATTACGGTTTCGGATCTGCCTTGGGGACAGTATTACTTCTATGAAGTGAAGGCACCGTTCGGGTATGACAAATCCACAGACAAGCCGGAAATCTTAACGATCGGGCGTACCTCTACCGAGGCGTATACGGATGTAAGCAATGATCCGGCGCCGAATTTCCTTTCGCCTTCCGTTAGGGTAGTGAACAACAAGGGCTACGGTTATGTCGCACTCTATAAGGAATTTGATGAGATCGGCATGGAAGGTCTCAACAAGGCGCTTACGTGGACGGACGAGAACGGGACAACGACATACTTAACCTTTGAAATCTATGCGTTGGATGACAGCGGCAAAACGACAGGCACTCCGATTACTTTGACTGACAACGGAAATCCGACAAATGAATTCCGTGTCGATGGCGAGACAAAGATGACAGGGCTTTTGGGACCTCTGCCTTATGGCAGGTACGCCTTTGTGGAGAAGGAAGTTCCTGCAGGCGTTGATTATGAGAAGAGTGATGTGATTCTTCCGTTTACGATTGACGATAGTTGTACGCAGGCAGAAGTCGAGAGTGAAATGGCTGAGGTTGTAAATGGCGGAAGCGGACATACGTTTGTTCTTGTCAAGAAATTCGTCAATACGATTTTCAGGGGATGGTGCACCATCGAAAAGGTGGATGCAGTGGAGAATAAGCCGGTTGGCGACATTGACTTCATTGTATATGAGGCAACAATTACCGGTGATCAGGTTGCATTGGGATCGCAGGTAGGGAACCCGATTCGGACAGATGATAGAACCGGACAGGCGAGAATCGACGGATTGCCGCTTGGAACCTATGCCTTTATTGAGGATCAATTCAGTGCAAGGAGCCTGGGTTATGTTCCTTCTCAGAATGCGTTCGTCTTCGAAATCACGGAAGATGGAGTCAGAGAAAATGCAAGACCGAAGGTAAGAGAAGCAGTTTACAACAATGACGGCAGTTCTGACGTCGATGGTAATTATAATGCAGACGGAACCTATACGCTTGGTTCCGAGGAAAATATTGCAACGGTAGAGAATGGACGTCAGGATGGTAAGATCAGACTGAAGAAGACCGATCGAAACGGAAACCCGCTGGCAGGTGCGTATTTTGCACTTTACAAGGTGAACGGTGTGCAGGATGCAGTTCCGGGAACGGCCAACGGTACGGAGGATGAGCGGGATCAAATGATCGGAACCCCGCATCAGACGAATGCTGCGGGTGAACTTGTTGTGGAGGGTCTGAAATGGGGCAGTTACTATTTCGTTGAGACTGTTCCTCCGCAGGGTTATCGTTTGACGGATGAGATCGATCCGAAGATTGTCGTAATCGACGGCACTTCGGTAACAGGGGAGGTTCAGGTTACCGCAGTAGACGATACCATCAAGATCGATATTAAAAAGACCGACATAACCGGAACGAAGGAACTTGCGGGCGCGGAACTTGAGATTTATCTTGGTGAAGATAAGACGAGTCCGCTGATTCACTGGATCAGTGACGGTATGAGCGCGATGCGAATTGAGATCGGCGAGGACTTCGGCGGTCTGGAAGCGACGCTGGATCCTGAGAACCCGATTGTCTACAGACTGCATGAGAAGACAGCACCGACAGGCTATACCGTGACGGCGGATGTGTATTTCAGCGTTGACGGTACGGGCAAGGTGACGCTTTATAACCGCATTAACAATGCATACGTTCCGGGTGAGCCTACGAATATTACATTGACGACGACGGATCACAACGGGAACGCTCTGGAGGTTCCGCTTATGGAACTGAAAGACGCAGTATCGACAATCAGGATTTCCAAGAGAGAACTCGGTACGGACAGATATTTACCGGGCGCTAAATTAAGAATTTACGATGAAGCGAACTATAACAAATATTTGAACAACGACCCGACTGCAGTTTGGGTATTCGAAAAAACAACAAACGATGGAGACGGCGGTGCATTTGATGTGACCGGTGTGCTTGCCGTGTCTCCCAACACTTCCAATATTAAACGGTATTATCTTGTGGAGGTTGAGATCCCTGCCGGTTACTATAAGGCAAATGATGTCTGCTTCTATATCAGCAATGAGAACAAGATCTCGCTTCACAATACAAGTGGTGACGAGGAACAGCCGAAACTTTCCGGAGACAGCCATACGCTCTTTATGTATGACAGACCGATCTATGTTCTGGTCAATAAGAGAGCACCGGATGGAGAGGAGAACCTTGCAGGCGCGGAGTTGAATATCAGTAATTCGCCTGAAAGCACAGTAAGGGTAAATAAAACCTTCGAAACGACGCAGAAGCCGACGCTCCTCGTACCGGTGACGGAGACGGAAGCAATGATGACGGAGGAATCCAAGGCGAAATATGACGCGCTTGCTGAGAACTATCAGATTGAATGGGGCGTGAAGTTTATTGCCTCCGATGATAAGAACGATCCGACAGGTAAGTATCTCTATACGCTTCATGAGAGCGCAGCGCCCGTCGGTTATCAGTTGGCAGGGGATCAGAGGTTCAGAATTAACAAAGAAAGTGAAGATTATAAGGAGACGCTCGGCATCTACGAGAAGACGATGTTGGATGCACCGATCAGGCTCTATGTGAGCAAACAGGACATGGTAGCCGCTCAGGAACTTGCGGGGGCGAAACTTGCAATTTATGAGAAGAGCGTATATGATCAGACGGGCGTGAATGCAAACCCTGTCGTTAGTTGGATTTCCGGTACAGCACCGCAGTTGATCACTGTTGATGCAGACGGGAAGGGCGCGTTGAAGAGAGATACCGACTACGTTTTGGTAGAGACAACGGCGCCGCTTGGATACGCGTATGCGGCAGAGATTGAATTTAAGGTGAAGGCAGACGGCAAGATCAGCACCGGCGATACCGTTCATGTGAACGGAGAAGAGGTTCCGTTGCTGACGATGCAGGATGATCCGCTTGCGCTCGCAATACTTAAAACAGATACTGACGGCAACAGTCTGCGCGGTGCAAAACTGGAACTGCGGGATCATAATACACCGAATGCAACGGTTCTTGCGACTTGGGAATCAGAGGTCGGCAAACCTGCCTTTATCTCAAATAAGGCAGAACCTCCGTCGGCAGAATACCAGAAGGTGGCTCTGAAAGACGGTGTCAACTTTGAAGCGGGCAAGACCTATTATGTTGTAGAGACGGAAGCGCCCACAGGTTATGAGAAATTATCGGCGCCTGTTCCGGTTACAGCGGTGAAGATGAGTGAAATCACAAAGTCTGAGCCTGTTGTTTACAGCATAAAAAATGCACGCGGCGGCGAAACGCACATCGGCGGAAGCAAGACATGGAAGATTTCGGATGTATTGCAGAGAGAACTTGCCGGCAAGAAGGTTAAGATCAACCTGTACCGCTACTATGAAGCAACGCCCGGACAACGG